>NZ_JBFAIA010000135.1:0-22768 GCF_040654455.1 Nonomuraea sp. NPDC050691 | reverse complement strand
ACCCGGACACCGTAACACTTGACACCAATTAAACCGGTGTCATCCGAGCAGAGGAGATCCCCCATGGACGAGCTGATCGCGCTGACCGAGAAGGCGTGGGAGGCCAACCGCAACGGCGACGCCGCCTTCTACGACCGCTTCCTCACCGACGACGTGATGAGCGTGTCCCCCTGGGGCGTGGTGACCGACCGCGACGCCATCCTCAAGGGGTTCGCCGAGAACCGGAACCCGTACACCCGGACCGACCAGTCCGACCACAAGGTCATCATGCTGACCGGCGACAGCGCGGTCCACACGAGCACCGTCGAGATCGACATGCTCGTCGGCGGCACCACCGAGCGGACGATGCGCGTCTACGCGACGACCACCCTGGTGCGCCGGGACGGCGAGTGGAAGGCCGCGCACTTCCAGATCAGCCCCGCCCCCGAGCGCTGACCGGCCGCGGACCGCGTTCGGCATGCTGAAAGCGGCCTTGCAGGCGTCGAGGGCGGTGCCGGAGGACGCGTCCTCGGCCCCACTCCCTGAGAGCCGGGCCGAGAAGGCGGCGGACGGGTCAGGCGGCGGCGGTCGCCATGCGGCGCAGGCGGGCGAGCGCGTCGCGCTCGATGCGCCGGGCGCGGTCGCGGCCGATGCCGTAGCGCTCGCCCACCTCGGTCAGCGTGTGCTCGCGCCCGTCGACCAGCCCGTAGCGCCAGCGCAGCATGTCACGCGTGTCGCCCTCCAGGCCGGTCAGCCACTCGTCGAGCCGCTCGCGCTCCAGGATGTCGATGGCCTGCTGCTCCGGGTCGGCCCAGGTCTCATCGGCGATCATGTCGCCCAGCTCGGTCTCGTCCTCGTCGCCCACGCCGAGCTGGAGCGACACCGGGTCCGAGGCCCAGCGGCGCAGCTCGCGCACCCGCTCGATCGGCAGCTCGAGGATCTCCGCGAGGTCGTCGTCGGTCGGCTCGACGTCGAACTCGGCCAGCATGTCGCGCCGCACCCGCATCAGCCGGGTCATCTGCTCACCGGCGTGCGTGGGCAGCCGCACCGGCCGCGCCTGCTCGTGGATGGCCCGCCCGACCGACTGCCGGATCCACCACGTCGCGTACGTCGAGAACTTGTAGCCCCGCTTGTAGTCGAACTTCTCCACCGCCCGGACCAGCCCCAGGTTGCCCTCCTGGACCAGGTCGATCAGCGGCATGCCCCGCCCCGAGTACTTCCGCGCCACCGCGACGACCAGTCGCAGGTTGGCCTGGATGAACTCGTCCTTCGCCCGCCGGCCCGACACCGCCAGGCGCTCCAGCTCCTCGTCGGCCGCGTCCCCGATCCGCGGCTCCGAGCCCCCGCTGTCGAGCAGCTGCTCGGCGAAGAGGCCCGCCTCGATGCGCTTGGCGAGCTCGACCTCCTCCTCCGCCGTGAGCAGCGGGACCCGGCCTATCTCGGCCAGATAGGTCCCCAGCAGATCGCGCTCGGCGACGTGCTGCTCCTGCGTGCGACTCCCCGTAGGCCTTGCCATCCCCAGGCACCTCGTTCCGCAGCTGCTTGTATAACCCGGCAACGTACGGCGAGATGCAAAGATTCCCTAAAGGGGTACGACCAGCGGACGGTTCTGGACGTCCTCCTCAAGGAGGAGACCGGCCTGGAAGACCTGGTGAACGAGGGGGACGCCGGGCCGGTAGGCGAGGTGTACATACGAGGGCGCGTCGAGGACCACGAGGTCGGCCCGGGCCCCCGGACGCAGCCAGCCTACGTCCGCGCGGCGCAGCGCGCGCGCCCCGCCGTACGTGGCCGCCCGCACCGCCTCCAGCGGCGTCATCCCCATCTCCCGCACGGCCAGCGCGACGCAGAACGGCATGGACGAGGTGAACGACGAGCCGGGGTTGCAGTCGGTGGCCAGCGCGACGGTCACCCCGGCGTCGATGAGCCGCCGCGCGTCGGGGTACGGCGAGCGGGTGGAGAACTCCGCCCCGGGCAGCAGCGTCGCGACCGTGCCGGAGGAGGCGAGCGCGTCCACGTCGGCGCCGGTCAGGTGCGTGCAGTGGTCGGCCGAGGCCGCCCCCAGCTCGCAGGCGATCAGCACGCCGGGGCCGGGGCCGAGCTGGGCGGCGTGCACCCGCGCCTGGAGCCCGGCCGCCATCCCGGCCCGCAGGATCTCCCGCGTCTGGTCACCGTCGAAGGCTCCCCGCTCGCAGAAGACGTCCACCCACTTCGCGTACGGCGCGCAGGCCGCCAGCATCTCCCCCGTGACCAGCCGCACGTAGTCGTCGGCCGACGTCCCGGACGGCACCACATGCGCCCCGAGGAACGTCGTCTCGTCGGTCAAACCGGTCGCGATCTCCAGCGAGCGCCGCTCGTCCTCGACGCTCAGGCCGTAGCCGCTCTTGATCTCGACCGTGGTGGTGCCCTGCGCGAGCATCTCGGCCACCAGGGCGGCGGCGTGGGTGGCCAGCTCGGCGTCGCCGGCCCGCCGGGTGGCCTCGACCGTGGACCTGATGCCGCCCGCGGAGTACGGGCGGCCGGACATGCGGGCCTCGAACTCGGCGGTCCGGTCGCCGGCGAAGACGAGGTGCGCGTGGCTGTCGACGAAACCGGGGATGACGCACCGGCCCCCGGCGTCCACGCGCCGGTCGGCCTGGGGCGCCTCGGCGGCGGGCCCCACCCAGGCGACGCGCCCGTCCTCGGCGAGGAGCGCCGCGTCCCGGATCTCCTCGCGCTCCGGGTCGGCCGTGTAGAGCAGCCCGATCCCGTCGATCAGCGTCGCCGTCATGGTGTTCCTCCCATGGCCTTCGCGTCGGTCGTGCCGTGCTTCCCGTACGTCATCGCAGCCGCCCGATCGCCTCGGCCAGCATGGCGCCCACGTCACCCAGCACGTGCCGGCCGTCGCTCACCACGCGGCGGCCCCCCGAGATCACCGAGTGGACGTCGGCCGCCGTCGCCGCGTACACGAGCGCCTCCGCCGTCGCCCCCGCCCCCGCGGTGCGGACCGAGTCGAGGCGCACCGACACCAGGTCGGCCCACGCGCCCGGCACGAGCATGCCCGCGTCGGGGAACCCGAGCGAGGTGTGGCCCGTGGAGGTGGCGGCGGTCAGCAGCTCGGCGGCCCGCCAGTGGCCGCGCCGGTGGCTGGCCAGCCGCTCGTCCAGCTCGACCCCCCGCGCCTCCTCGAACAGGTCGATGACGGCGTGGCTGTCGGAGCCGAGCGTGACCGGGGCGCCCCGGTCGAACAGGGCGCGGGCGGGGCCGATGCCGTCGGCGAGGTCGCGCTCGGTGGTGGGGCACATGCAGACGTGGGTGCCGGACCGGCCGAGCAGCTCGAGGTCCACCTCGGTCAGGTGGGTGGCATGGACGGCGGTGGAGCGCGGGCCGAGCGCGCCGTGCTCGTTCAGGATCTGCACGGGGGTGGCGGCGTACATCTCGACGCACGCCGCGTTCTCCGCGACCTGCTCGGAGACGTGGGCGTGCAGCGGGGCGGCGTGCCGGTGGGAGAACTCGGCGACCACGGGCACGTGCTCCGGCGGCACCGCGCGCACGGAGTGGACGGCCACCCCGATCTCCACGTCGTGCCGCCCCCGGTAGGCGGCGGCCAGGGCCTCGGCCCGCGCCGCCCACCGCTCGGAGTCGCCGTCGCCGAAGCGGATCTGCGCGCCCGACAGCGGCTGGCCGAACCCGCCCGTCAGGTAGCAGGCGTCCAGCAGCGCGATCCGCAGCCCCGCCTCGCGGGCCGCCTGGATCAGCGCGTGGCCCATGACGTTGGGATCGTCGTACGGCCGCCCGTCCGGCCCGTGGTGCAGGTAGTGGAACTCCCCGACGCAGGTGATCCCGGCCAGCGCCATCTCGGCGTAGACGGCGCGGGCCAGCGCGAGGTAGGCGTCGGGGTCGAGGCGGGCCGCGACCTCGTACATCTGGTCGCGCCAGGTCCAGAAGTCGCCGAGGCCCGTCTGGGTGACGCCGCGCAGCGCCCGGTGGAAGGCGTGCGAGTGGGCGTTGGCCAGGCCCGGGACGGTGAGCCCGGCGAGCCGTTCGGCCCCTCCGGGCTCGCCGCGGGTCACCCGGGCGATCCGCTCGCCCTCGATCTCGACGAGCACGCCGCCGGTGACGCCCTCGGGCAGCCAGGCGTGCTCGCACCAGTACGTCAGCGGCACAGGTCCTCCAGGACGCTCGCGAGCGCGGCCACCCCGGCCTCGCAGTCGGCTGGGTCGGCGTGCTCGTCGGGCGAGTGGGACACGCCGGTGGGGTTGCGGACGAACAGCATCGCGGTGGGCACTCCGGCCGCCGCGAGGATCCCGGCGTCGTGCCCGGCCCCGGTCGGGAGCACCGGCACGGGCGCCGCCTCGGCCCGCGCGGGGTCGCGGGCCTCTCCGGGCGCCCCCTCCGGGCGGGCGGCGGCGCGGCCGGCGACGGCGGCGAGGCGGTCGCGGAGCCCCGCCTCGAAGTCCACGACCGGAGTCCACGACTCCTCGGCGGCCTCCACCCCGGCCCCCTCGGCGAGCTCCGCCACCAGCGCCCGCACGTCCGCCTCGTCCGCTCCGCGGGCGTCGAGCCAGGCCGACACCAGGCCGGGCACGGCGTTGGTGTTGCCCGGCGAGATCCGGGCCCGGCCCACGGTCGCGACCACGCCGTGCCGGACCGCCGCCTCGCGGGCGGCGAGCACCATGCGGGCGAACGGCAGCATCGGGTCGTCGCGGTCCTCCAGCCGGGTGGTGCCCGCGTGGTCGGCCCGGCCGCGGAAGTCGAAGCGCCAGCGGCCGTGCGGCCAGATCGCGCTCGCCACGCCGACCGGGCTGCCCGTGGCGGCCAGCCCGCGGCCCTGCTCCACGTGCAGCTCCACGAACGTGCCGACCATGGCCAGCGTCTCGTCGTCCTTGCCCAGGTCGCCCGGCCGGCGGCCGGCCCGGGTGAGGACGTCGGCGAGCGTGTCGCCGGCGTCGTCGGTCAGCCCGAGCGCCCGGTCCGGCGTGAGCGCCCCGGTCAGCAGCCGCGAACCGACGCACGGCACGCCGAACCGGGCGCCCTCCTCGTCGGTGAAGCAGGCCACGCCCAGCGCTTTGGCGGGCCGCACGCCGCGCCGCCGCAGCAGGTCGAGGGCCGCGAAGGCGGAGACCACGCCGAGCGGCCCGTCGAAGGCGCCGCCCTGCCGCACGGAGTCGAGGTGGCTGCCGGTGACGACGCCCGGCTTGCGCGACGGGTCGCCCCACCACGCCCACAGGTTGCCGTTGCGGTCCTCGCGCACGTCGAGGCCGAGCGGGCCGGCCTCGCCCCTGAACCACTCGCGCAGCTCCAGGTCGGCGGCCGACCAGGCGTCCCTGACGTAGCCGTTGGTCTTGGGGTCGTGTCCGATGCGGGCGAGGTCGTCAAGCATGGTGCCACTGTAGTGAATGAAGCCATTCAACGGGGCGTTGGGTGATCAGTTGACCGGGCCCTCGCTGGGGCGCAGCGTGATCTCGGTCAGGTGGGCGTCCGGGCCGGCGTTGACGGCGGCCAGCACGGCGCGGGCGACGGTGCCGGCGCGCAGGTAGCGGTCCGGCTCGTACGCGCCACCCTCCTGGTCGCGCACGCTGCGCTGCATGTCGGTGTCGACGCGACCCGGGTAGACGGTCGTCACCCGCAGCTCCGGCTCCTCCAGGCGCAGCGCGTCGGCGAAGGCCCGCAGGGCGAACTTGCTGGCCGCGTACGCGCCCCAGTTGGGGTTGGCGCGCTGCCCCGCGCCGGAGTTGACGCAGATCACGTGCCCGCGGGCGGCCCGCAGCGCGGGCAGGAGCAGGCGGGTCAGCTCGGCCACGGCCACGACGTTGAGCTCCATCGTGCGCCGCCAGGTGTCGGCGGACAGCTCCGCGATGTGCCCGAGCAGGGCGAGGCCGGCGCTGTGGACGAGCAGGTCGAGCCGTTCGACGCCCGCGACGTCGGCGGGGCCGACCTCGGTCAGCTCGACGGGCCATGGTCGCGCGTCGGGCAGCTCGCCGGCCAGCTTGCCGAGGGCCTCGGTGTCGCGGCCGCCGAGCAGGACATGGTGCGTGGGCGCCAGCGCCCGGGCGACGGCCTCGCCCACTCCCCGGGAGGCGCCGGTGACCAGCGCCGTCGGTCGTTCGGTCATGGGGAGCAGTTTACGACCTTGACAGGTACTCAAATTTGAACACAAAATTGAGCATGTCGACGTCGACCCGCATTCTCATCCTCGGCACGTTGCTCGACGAGCCGATGAACGGTTACCAGGTCCGCAGACGGCTGGAGGTGATGGGCGCGGACTCCTGGGCCAACGTGGCCTTCGGCTCGATCTACCACGGCCTGGCCAAGATGGCCGAGGAGGGCCTGCTGGAGATCGTGACGGAGCCGGAGAGCACCGGCGGCCGGCCCAAGGGCGCCAAGGCCGTCTACCGGATCACCGAGGCCGGCCGGACGGAGTTCCACCGGCACCTGCTCAGCTCCTGGCACGAGGTCAAGCCGATCGTCGACCCGTTCCAGGTGGCGCTGTCGTTCATGGACCGGCTCAGCAAGGAGGAGCTGCTCGACGGCCTGCACAGCAGGATCCAGCAGCTCCGGGCGAACGTCACCATGATCGAGCACATCTTCGGCGCCAAGCAGCGCTACGGCGCGCCCCGGCACGTGGACGAGAACCTCCGCCTCACCGCCGCCATGTACGCCGCCCAGCTCGCCTGGGCCGAGAAGGCGATCCCGCGGGTGGAGGCCGACGAAATACCCTGAGGGGACATCAAATGATCATTGACGCGCACGGCTTACGCAAGAGCTTCACCGCCCGGGGCCGCCGGGGCGCCCCCCAGACCGTCGAGGCCGTACGCGGCGTCGACCTCGCCGTCGAGACCGGCGAGATCTTCGGCGTCCTCGGCCCCAACGGCGCCGGCAAGACCACCACGATCAGGATGCTCGCCACACTGATCGCCCCCGACGCCGGCACCGCCACGGTCGCCGGGTTCGACCTGCTCAAGGAGCCCGGCCGGGTCCGCGGCCGGCTCGGCTACGTCAGCCAGGCCGGCGGCGTCGAGGACACCACGACGCCGCGCGCCCAGATCACGATGGCCGCGCGGATCCACGGGCTCGCGGACGCCGCCCGGGCGACGGCCGAGGTGCTGGACCGCTTCGAGCTGTCCGAGGTGGCCGACCGGCCCGCCCGCACGCTGTCCGGCGGGCAGAAGCGGCGCGTGGCCATCGCCCTCGGCCTCGTCCACAACCCACCGCTGATCTTCCTGGACGAGCCCACCACCGGGCTCGACCCGCAGAACCGGGCCAACCTCTGGGACAGCGTCCGCCGGCTGCGCGAAGGCGGCACGAGCGTCCTGCTCAGCACCCACTACCTGGACGAGGCCGACGCCCTCTGCGACCGCCTGGCCATCGTGGACCACGGCGTGATCGTCGCCCAGGGCACCCCCGCCGAGCTCAAGCGGGAGGTGTCCGGCGACGTCGTGACCCTGCGGGTGAGCGACCCCGGCCAGGCGGCCGAGACGCTCAAGCCGTACGCCCGCGAGACCCGCGTCGACGACGAGGTGCTGCGCGTGTACGTCGACGACGGCGAGCGGGCCCTGCCCGCCATGCTGCGCGACCTGGAGGAGCACGGCCTCGGCCTGACCTCGATCTCGCTCGACCGCTCCACCCTGGACGACGTCTTCCTGGCCAGGACCGGCCGTTCGCTGCGAGACACGGGAGCCGCCGCGTGATCCGCCACACCCTCCTCTTCCTGGGCTACGAGCTGCGCAACACCTTCCGCAACCCGATCTGGCCGCTGTTCGGCATCGTCCAGCCGGTCGTGTACCTGCTGCTGTTCGGCCCCCTGGTGGCCGGCTCCTCCGGGCGGTCCACCGCTGACGCGCTCACCGCCTTCGCTCCGGGCATGCTGGTGATCACCGCGCTGTTCGGCGCCATCGGCGTCGGCTACGGCATGATCTACGAGCTGCGCGGCGGCGTGCTGGAGCGCATCGCGGTCAGCCCCGCCTGGCGCCCGTCGATCGTGCTCGGCCGCACCCTGCGCGACGCGGTGGTGCTGGTGGCCCAGTCCGTCGCGGTCGTCCTCATCGCCCTGGCCATGGGCATGCGGGCCAGCCTGCCCGGTCTCGTCCTGACCGTGCTGCTCGTCGCCGTGACCGGGCTGTTCGCCTCCGGCGTCGGCTACGGTCTGGCCCTGTCGCTGCGCGACGAGAACGGCATGGCCCAGACCATGCAGTTCTTCGCCCTGCCCGTCATGCTGCTGTCGGGGGCGCTGCTGCCGATGACGCTGGCGCCCGGGTGGATGCAGAAGGTGGCGCTGTTCAACCCGATGTACCACCCGGTGGTGGCGGGGCGGGCGCTGTTCGCCGGCCACCTGGGCGACCCGTCGGTGCCGCTGGCGTTCGGCATCATGCTCGCGCTGTCGGCCCTCACGGTCACCTGGTCCGTACGCTCCCTGCGCGCGATCGCCGGCTAGCCGTTCTCACCTGTCAGGCGGGGTCGCCCTGGACGAACGTCCCGGTCTCGTCGGTCATCCGCTCGTACTCCTCCAGCCGCGCCTGGGTACGCAGCGGCGCCGCGTCGGCCATGGCCTCCACCAGGGCCATGGCCAGGGCCAGCGGCGCGGCGTGGGAGTCGAACACCAGCCGGTCGCCCACGGGCGCGTCCAGCACGATCTCGGCGGGGAAGCCCGGCTTGTCGGTGATGACCGCCGTCCGCAGGCCGAGCTTGTCCGCGTACTCCAGGGCCTGGACCGCCTCCACCGGGTAGCGGGGCAGCAGCACCGCCACCACCCACTCGGCCCCGGCCCGGCGGGCGGCGTGCAGGCCGTCGGCCAGCTCCGACCCGCCGTGCGTGAGCAGGCGCACGTCGGGGTGGATGCGGCGGGCGTAGTACGCGAAGGTGGTGGCGAGCCCCGACGAGACGCGCAGCCCGAGGACGACCAGCGGCTCGGTCGCGGCCAGCGCCTCCCCCGCCTCCTTGAGCGGCAGCGACGCCAGGCGCTCGCGCAACAGGGTGAGGTTGCGGATCTCGTTGTCGAAGGCGCCGCGCAGCAGGCTGTCCGGCGGCGCCTCGGCCGCGCCGCCCATCACCATCGGCCGCAGCGCCTGCCGCAGCTCCGGGTAGCCGGCGAAGCCCAGCACCACGGCGAACCGGGTCACCGACGGCTGGCTCACCCCGGCCCGCTCGGCCAGCTCGACGCTGGACAGGAAGATGGCCTCGTCGAGGTGCTCCGACAGGTAATGGGCGATCCTGCGCTGCACGGGCGACAGCCTCCGGCCGTTGAGCAGCGGCTCCATCGCACCGTGATATCCACCCACCACGCCACCTCTAACACCACGCGGGCCGCATTCTCATCCCGGGCACCACCGGCCACCGGGCGCGGCGGCCGTTCCCGGCTCCTCCATGAGCGCCGGAGACGACCGCCGGTGGCGCCGTCAGGACTCCCGCATCGGGACCCGCACGCCGCGCTCCTGCGCGACCTGCGCCGCCTCCTCGTAGCCCGCGTCCACGTGCCGCATCACCCCCGTGCCCGGGTCGTTGGTCAGCACGCGGTTGAGCTTCTCGCCCGCCAGGGCCGTGCCGTCGGCCACCGTGACCTGGCCCGCGTGGATCGAGCGGCCGATGCCGACCCCGCCGCCATGGTGGATCGACACCCAGGCCGCGCCCGAGGCGGTGTTGAGCATGGCGTTCAGCAGCGGCCAGTCGGCGATCGCGTCGGAGCCGTCGGCCATCGCCTCGGTCTCGCGGTACGGCGAGGCGACCGACCCGCTGTCGAGGTGGTCGCGGCCGATGACGACCGGCGCCTGGAGCTCCCCGGAGGCCACCATGTCGTTGAACCGCTCGCCCGCCAGGTGCCGCTCGCCGTACCCGAGCCAGCAGATGCGCGCGGGCAGCCCCTGGAAGTGGACCTTCTCCCCCGCCGCGCGGATCCACCGCGCCAGCGGCTCGTTGTCCGGGAACAGGTCGAGGATGGCGCGGTCGGTGGCGGCGATGTCGGCCGGGTCGCCGCTCAGCGCCGCCCACCGGAACGGACCCCTGCCCTCGCAGAACAACGGCCGGATGTAGGCCGGCACGAAGCCGGGGAAGTCGAAGGCCCGCTCGTAGCCGGCCAGTTGCGCCTCGCCCCGGATGGAGTTGCCGTAGTCGAACACCTCGGCCCCGGCGTCCTTGAAGCCGACCATGGCCTCGACGTGCCGGGCCATCGACTCGCGGGCGCGGCGGGTGAAGGCGGACGGGTCCTTGTCGCGCTCGGTCGCCATGTCCTCGAACGCGACGCCGAGCGGCAGGTACATGAGCGGGTCGTGGGCCGAGGTCTGGTCGGTGACGATGTCGATCTCGGCGCCGCGGGCCAGCAGCTCGGGCACGGCCTCGGCGGCGTTGGCGACGACGCCGATGGACAGCGGCCGGCGGGCGTCGCGCGCCTCGTATGCCAGGCGCAGCGCCTCGTCCAGCGAGGACGCCTGGACGTCGAGGTAGCGGTGCTCGATGCGGCGCGACACCGAGCGCGGGTCGCAGTCGAGGCAGATGACGACCCCGCCGTTGAGGGTGACGGCCAGCGGCTGGGCGCCGCCCATGCCGCCGAGGCCGGCCGTGAGCGTGATCGTCCCGGCCAGCGACCCGCCGAACTTCTTCTCGGCCACGGCGGCGAACGTCTCGTACGTGCCCTGCAGGATGCCCTGGGTGCCGATGTAGATCCACGAGCCCGCGGTCATCTGCCCGTACATCGTGAGCCCGGCCGCCTCCAGCCGCCGGAACTCCTCCCAGTTCGCCCAGTCGGGCACCAGGTTGGAGTTGGCGATGAGGACGCGCGGCGCCCACTCGTGGGTGCGGAACACCCCGACCGGGCGGCCGGACTGGACGAGCAGCGTCTCGTCACCCTCCAGCGTCGTCAGCGTCCTGACCAGCGCGTCGAACGACGGCCAGTCGCGCGCCGCCCGGCCCGAACCGCCGTAGACGACCAGCTGCTCGGGGTGCTCGGCCACCTCCGGGTCCAGGTTGTTCTGGAGCATCCGGAGGGCGGCCTCCTGGGGCCACCCCTTCGCGGTGAGCGTGGTGCCTCGCGGCGCGCGCACGATGCGGCTCATGCGACCTCCTGAATGAAGGCATTCATCTATGTCTCTGGAAGAGTAACAATGCCTCAGCTCACCAGGAACTGGGTGGCGGCCAGCTCCCGGTAGAGGTCGTCGTGGCCGACCAGTTCCTCGTGGGTGCCGGACGCCCGTACGCCGCCGCCCTCCATGACGACGATGCGGCCCGCGCCGGTCACGGTGGACAGCCGGTGCGCGATGACGAGCACGGTAGTCTCGACGGCGACCTCGGCGATGACCTCGCGCAGCCGCAGCTCGTTGACCGCGTCGAGCTGCGAGGTGGCCTCGTCGAGCAGCAGCAGCCGGGGCTTGCGCAGCAGTGCCCGGGCGATGGCGACCCGTTGCCGCTCGCCGCCGGACAGCAGCACGCCGCGGTGGCCGACCGGCGTCTCCAGGCCGTCGGGCAGCCGGGCGACGAGGTCGTCGAGACGGGTGCGGGCGATCGCGCTCCACAGCTCGTCCTCGGCGGCGCCGGGGGCGGCGAACAGGAGGTTCTCGCGCAGGGTTCCGGCGAGCACGGGCGCGTCCTGCTCGACGTATCCGAGGGCGCCGCGCAGCTCGGCGAGCGGCCAGTCGCGGATGTCGCGGCCGTCCACCAGGATCGTCCCGGACTGGTGGTCGTAGAAGCGTTCGAGCAGGGCGAACACCGTGGACTTGCCGGCGCCGGACGGCCCGACGAGGGCGGTCAGCCCGCCGGCCGGCACCTCGAAGGTCACCCCGTCGTGCACGGCCGGCCGGTCCTCGCCGTACCGGAACACCACGTCCTCGAACCGCACCCCGACCGGCTCGGCCCGTTCCGGAGCCGGAGAGCCCGTATCGACGCGGGCGGAGGACGCGGCGACCGGCGCGATGGACGCGGCTACCGGCTCGGCGGGTGCGGCGACGGGCTCGGCGGGCAGGTCCTCGATCTCCTTGATGCGCTTCATCGCGGCCAGGCCCTGCTGGAGCTGGACGGCCCCCTCGACGAGCTGCCCGATGGGCGCGACCAGGTAGAACAGGTACAGCAGGAACGCGATCAGCGACGAGATGGCCAGCGCCCCGGACGCGACCCGGGACCCGCCCACCGCGAGCACACTGAGGAACGCGAGCTGCACGGCCATCCACGTGGCCACACCGGCCAGCGAGGTCCACCCGGCCACCTGGAGCCCTCGGTCGCGAGCCCGCTCGGCGGCCTCGCCGACGACCGCGATCTCGCGCTCCTCCGCCCCGTTCGCCTTGACCGTCCGGTACGCCTGGAGCGCCCGGTCGAGGACGGCGCCCATGTCACCCACCGCCGACTGGGCCTCCTGCTGCGCCCGCTGGATCCTCGGCATGATCAGTGCGGTCATGCCGCCGATCACGACGACCACGAGCAGCGTGACGAGCAGCAGCACGCCGTCCATGGCCGCCATCATGACCACGGCCCCGACGAGCATGAACACCGAGCCGACGGAGTTGACGATGCCGTTGGTCAGAACGGCCCGCAGCAGGGTCGTGTCGCCGGTGACCCGGGACAACAGGTCGCCGGGCTTGAGCCGGTCCACGTCGGCCACCCTGAGGCGGAGCATCCGGTCCACCAGGCGGCGCCGCGCACCGAGCACGATGCCCTCGCCGGTGCGCTCCATGAGGTAGTTCCCCCCGGCCGAGACCACGGCCCCGACCACGACCGCCACGGTGAGCCCGGCGAGCGGGCCGGCGATCGACCCGCCGTGCCCGAAGGCGTCCACGACGTACTTGGCCAGCAACGGCATGGCGAGCCCCGCCACCGAGCCGACCAGGCCCAGTAACCCGCCGAGGACGAGGATCCTCCGGTGCGGGCGCACGTAGGAGAGCAGCTCCTTGATCACCACGCCTCCTTTCACGACACATCTCGATTAATCCTGGAACGCCCAACGAACGGGCGCGCGCGATCGACACCCGTCAACTTAGATTGACGACCAAAGTATGTCAGCTTTGGTTGACGTCTCCTCCCTCGGACTCCTCCTGGAGGAGGAGGGCGGCGCGATCTCCACGCAGAGACCTTGCGATCGGCCACATCCGAACGCGCTCCGCCGACGTATCACCCATCGAGGAACCCGGCCGGAACCTCTCGAACAGATCAGCCCTCAGAAAGAAGGACCGAACATGGAGCTCCGGATCAACCGGCGCGCACTGATCGGGCTGGGCGTCGCGGCGGCGCTGACCGCCTCCTCGTTCGCGCTGCTCCGGACGGACGCGGGAACCGCCTCCTCGCACCGCGAGGCCCCGATGATCGCGGGCGACCCGCGCAACGACAACACCGACGTGTACGCGTTCGTCAGCCCGGACCGGGCCGACACGGTGACGCTCCTGGCCAACTGGATCCCGTTCCAGGAGCCCAACGGCGGGCCGAACTTCTACCCGTTCGACACCAGGTCGCGCTACAACATCAAGATCGACAACGACGGCGACGCCCGGCCCGACATCACCTACCAGTGGACGTTCCGCGACGAGGACCGCCGCGGCACCAGCACGTTCCTGTACAACAACGGCCCCGTCACCTCGCTCGACGACGAGAACCTGCTCTTCCGCCAGCGCTACACCCTCAAGCGGATCACCCGCCACGGCGTCAGGACCCTCGTCTCCAACGGCGTCGTCGCGCCCAGCAACGTCGGCCCGGCCTCCATGCCCGACTACGCCACGCTCCGCGATCAGGCGGTCCACGGCCTGTCCGGCGGCGGCAAGGCGTTCGCCGGCCAGGCCGACGAGGCGTTCTTCCTCGACCTGCGGGTCTTCGACCTGCTGTACGGCGGCAACCTGTCCCAGGTCGGCCAGGACACCACCAAGGGCTACAACGTCAACTCCCTGGCCGTGCAGGTGCCCGCCGCGGACCTGGCGCTCAGGGGCGACGTCCGGCGCAACCCGGTGATCGGCGTCTGGTCGACCACCGACAAGTGGGGCCCCCGCGGCTACACCCAGGTCTCGCGGCTCGGCAACCCGCTGGTCAACGAGGTCGTGGTGCCCGCGGGCCTGAAGGACGCCTTCAACGCGCTGCCCCCGGCCAAGGACGCCGACGTGGCGGCCCTGGTCAAGCGGGTCACCGACCCTGAGGTGCCGAAGCTGCTGGAGTCCATCTACGGCATCAAGGCCCCCGCCACGCCCCGCGCCGACCTGGTGGAGATCTTCCTGACCGGCATCGCCAAGGGCAACGGGCCCATCGCCGCCGACCTCAACTCGCAGACCCTCAACAAGGACGCCGGCCGGTTGCGCCCGGCCGAGATGCTGCGGCTCAACATGGCGGTCCCGCCGGCCAAGGACCCGAACCGGCTCGGCGTGCTCGCGGGCGACCTCCAGGGCTTCCCGAACGGGCGCCGGCTCGGCGACGACGTGGTCGACATCGAGCTGCAGGCCCTGGCCGGGGCCGCCACGTCGGGCAAGCTCGTCGCGGCGCTGACCGACAAGGTGGACCGCAACGACAAGCCGATCCTGCGCTCGTTCCCGTACATCCCGCTGCCGAGCGGCGTCGCCGTCAACCAGCGCTGAGCAGCCTCCCCCTTCCGGCCCCCCCTCGCGACGGCGGCCCGGTTCCCTCTCCTGGCCGGGCGCCCTCTCCTGGCCGGGCGCCCTCCCCGGCGGACCCGCCCACCCCGCGGTCCGCCGCCCCACCTCCACGGCTCAGGCCCACGACCCATCCGGAGCACCGATGCGATCGCTCGTCCTCGCCAGCGGCGCGGTCCTGGCCGGCGCGCTGGTCTTCACCGCCGTCGCGATGTCCGCCCCGCCCGCGCGGCCGGCCGCGCCGCGGCCTCAGGCGGCGCCGTTCGCCGAGACGCTGCAGGCCCGGCTCAAGCGCCTGCCCGGCGACCACCGCGGCTGGGCCCGGCTCGGCCTCCAGTACGTCGACCAGGCCAGGGTCACCGGCGACCCGTCGTACTACGTCAAGGCCGAGGGCGCCCTCGCCACCGCCGCCAGGCTCTCCCCCGACGACGACGCGGTGCTCACCGGGCGGGCCGCGCTGGCCGCCGGCCGCCACGCGTTCTCCGACGCGGTACGGCTCGCCGAGCGCGCCACCGCCGCCAACCCGTACGGCGCGGCGGCTTATGGAGTGCTGGCCGACGCCCGCACCCAGCTCGGCGACCTGCCCGGCGCCCGGCGGGCCGTGGACCGGATGATGAGCCTGCGGCCCGGCGTCGCCTCCTTCGCCCGGGCGTCGTACGCGGCCGAGCTGCGCGGCGACCAGAAGGGCGCGCGGGAGTTCCTCCAGTACGCCCTGGACGACGCCTACACGCCGGCCGACGTCGCCTACGTCCGCTACTACCTGGGCGAGCTGGCCCTGCACTCCGGCGACCTGCGGGAGGCGGGCGACCAGTACGGCCGGGCGCTCGCGGCCGACCCCGCGTACACGCCGGCGATGGCCGGGCAGGCGCGGGTCGCGGCGCTCGGCGGGCGGTTGACGGAGGCGCTCACCCTGTACGACCGGGTGGTCCAGCGGCTGCCGCTGCCGCAGTACCTCATCGAACAGGGCGAGACCGCCGCCAAGGCCGGCCGGCCCGCCGACTGGACCCTGCTGCGGGCGCAGCGCGGGCTGCTGGAGTCGGCCGGGGTGCGCGACGACCTGACGTGGGCCGAGTTCGAGGCCGACCACGGCGATCCGCGTCAGGCGGTGCGGCACGCCCGGGCCGAGTACGCCCGCAACCCCAACCTGGTGGCGGCGGACGCGCTTGCCTGGGCGCTGTTCAAGGCGGGCGACGCGAAGGCGGCCCTGCCGTACGCGGTCAAGGCCACCTCGACGGGCTGGCGCAACCCGCTCCTGCGCTACCACCGCGCCCGCGTCGAGCAGGCCCTCGGGGGCGGGCGCGCGAACACCGCTGACACGGACGCGGACACAGCGGGGGACACGGGGGCCCGGCCCGGCTTCGACCCGTCCCTGCCCGCCCTGGCGAGGTTCTCATGATCACCCTGCACACCACCGCCCGGCCGGTCGCGGCCACGCCCCGCCCCGACGCCTACCGCCATAACCCGGCCCCGAGCGTCTCCTGCATGGCACCGCCCCCCGCCCTTCCCGGCGCCTCCCGCCAGACCCCGAACCAGAGCGTCTCCCGCCACGACCCGACCCCCGCCCTTCCCGGCGCCTCCCGCCAGAGCGTGACCCCGGTCCCTCCGAGCGCCTTCCGTGTCGCCCGGGCGGTCGCGCTCGTCCTGGTGGGCGTCGTCCTGGGCGCGCTGTTCGGGCCGGTCCTCCTGGCCCGGCCCGCCCGGGCGGCGGCCGCGCCGGCGCACCCGATGGGCAACTTCACCGTGAACCACTACAACGGCCTGCGCCTCCAGCCCGGCCGGGTGCGGAACCTGGCCGTGGTGGACGCCGCCGAGCTGCCCACCCTCCAGGCTCAGCCGCAGGTCGACGCCTCGTACGCGGACCGGCGGTGCGCCGTCCTGGCCGCCGCGCAGCGGCTGACCGTGGGCGGCGCGGCAGTGTCGTGGCGGGTGGAGCGGGCCGGTTTCGCCTACCGGCCGGGGCAGGGCGGGCTGCGCACCAGCCGCCTCACCTGCGAGCTGACGGCCCCGGCCGCCTTCGGGACGTCACCGGGCGGGCGGGGCACGGTGGTGACGTTCACGGACGCGTTCGAGCAGGAGCGGATCGGCTGGCGGGAGATCACCGCGGTGGGCGACGGGGTCCGGCTGGCCGCGTCGTCGGTGCCCGCGGTCAGCGTGAGCGACGAGCTGCGCGCGTACCCGGAGGACCTGCTGACCGACCCCCTCGGCCGGCGCACGGCGACGGTGACGGTCACCGGCGGCGGCCCGCCGGCGGGCGCCGGGAGCGGCGCGGACGCGCCCCGGGCGTCGCCGATGGGCGGGATCGCGATCGGCGGGCCCGTCGGGGACGCGCTGGCGGCACTGGACAGGACGTTCACAGGGCTCGTCGGGGCGGACCGGCTGACGGCGCCGCTCGGGCTGCTGGCGCTGGGCCTGGCCGTGGTGCTGGGCGCGGGTCACGCGCTGATCCCCGGTCACGGCAAGACCATCATGGCGGCGTACCTGGCGGGGCGCCGGGGGCGGCCCCGGGACGCGCTGGTGGTGGGCGCCACGGTGACGGCCACCCACACGGCCGGGGTGCTGGTGGTGGGGCTGCTGCTGAGCGCGTTCACGGCTCTGGCGGGCGAGTCGGTGCTGGCGTGGCTCGGGGTGGCGAGCGGCGTGCTGATCGCCGTCATCGGCACCCGCCTGCTGCTCGCGTACCGCCGCGACCGCCACACCGGCCACGCCCACACCCACGGACACGACCAGGACCACGACCACGGACACAGCCATGAGCATGGACACGGGCATGGACACGGGCACGGGCACGGGCATGCGGGTGACGGGTTCGGGCGGGGCGGGTTGCTCGGGATGGGGATCGCGGGCGGTCTCGTGCCGAGCCCGTCGGCGCTGATCGTGCTGCTCGGCGCGATCGGCCTGGGCCGCACCTGGTTCGGCGTCGCGCTGGTCACGGCGTACGGGCTGGGCATGGCGGCCACTCTCACCGCCACCGGGCTGCTGCTGGTCAAGCTCGTCGGCCGGCTGGAGCGGCGAGCCTCGGCCGGGCGGCGGCTCGCCGCCCGCCTGTCGGGTCTGGCCCCGGCCGGGACGGCGGTCATGGTCGTGCTGCTGGGCGCCGGTCTGGCGCTGCGCTCCGTCACCGCCCTCTGACCCCCGGGCTGGCGAGCCGGCGCCGGTATCCCTATAGTCATGTTCATGAGTAGTCATGGACATGACTGTGGCGGGTAGCCGGTGGCTCTGAGGCACGCGGTTCTGGCGGCGCTGCTCGACGGCGAGCACAGCGGATACCAGCTCGCCAAGATCTTCGACGTGGGCGTGGCCAACTTCTGGTACGCCGCCCCCCAGCAGCTCTACGGCGAGCTGGCCCGGCTGGAGGCCGACGGCCTGGTCAGCGGCCGGGAGGTCGTGCAGCGGGGCCGGCCCAACAAACGGGTCTTCACGGTCACCGACGCCGGGATCGCCGAGCTGGCCGCCTTCGCCGCCGCACCCGGCAAGCCGCTGCTGCTCCGCTCCGACCTGGCGGTCATGGTCCACGCCGTGGACAGGATCGACCCGGCCCCGGTGATCGCGCAGCTCCTCGAACGGGCCGAGGAGGCCGCGGCCAAGCTGGAGCTGTTCGAGCGGATGCTGCGCCATCTGCGGGGCGACCTGGCCGAGGAGGAGTTCCTGCGCCGGGGAGACCGCGTCGGCCCGTACCTGTCGTGCCTGGGCGGGTGCCGGCTGGAGCGGGAGATGCGCGCCTGGTGCCTGGCCACGGCCCGCGTCCTCACCGAACGCGCCTCCGCCCCGTCCGGCGCGGACACCGTACGCCGCTGACACCGTACGCCGACGACGCCCCGTCCGGCGATGACCGCCCCCGACGAACCGTGAGTGAGAGGACCCCCCGATGAGCCACGCGCGTTACGTCGCCCTCGGCGACAGCCAGACCGAGGGCCTGGGCGACGGCGACGAGGCCGGCGGCCTGCGCGGCTGGGCCGACCGGTTCGCCGAGCAGCTCGCCGAGCGCGAGCCCGGCCTGCTGTACGCGAACCTGGCCGTGCGCGGCCGGCTGGCCGCCCAGGTGCGCGACGAGCAGCTCGCCCCCGCCCTGGCGCTCCGGCCCGACCTCGCGACCGTCATGGCGGGCATGAACGACCTGATCCGCCCCCGCTTCGACGCCACCGCCGTGGCGGGCGCGCTGGAGGACATGTTCGCGGCGCTGACCGGCGCGGGCGCGACCGTCCTCACCGTCACCTTCCCGGACTTCGGCCGGCTCGTGCCCCTGGCCCGCCCGCTGCTGCCCCGGGTGGTCGACCTCAACACCCGCATCCTGGCCGCCGCCAAGCGGCACGGTGTCCTGGTGGTGGACTCGTTCCCGCACGCGGCCATCACCGACGCGCGGCTGTGGAGCCTCGACCGGCTGCACGCCGCCCCGCTCGGCCACGCCCGCATCGCCGCGGCCATGGCGCACGCGCTGGGGCTGCCCGGCAGCGACGACTCGTGGACGCTTCCCCTGCCCGCGCTCCCCCGGCCCGCGCCGTGGCGGGTGGCGCAGGCGGAGCTGCGCTGGGTCGCGGGGTTCGCCGCTCCGTGGATCCGCCGCCGCCTGCGCGGCCATTCCTCCGGGGACGGCCGCACGGCCAAGCGACCCACGCTCCTGCCCGTCACCCTGCCCGTCGCCGACTGACGACCGGACGTCAGTCGATCTCGGGCACGTCCGGGTCGTCCACGTCGGTGTCGCCCTCGTCGGCCCGGCGCAGCTTGACGTCCTCCACCCACGCCAGCGCGAACTCCCGGACCCCGGCGACCTCGTCCGGCGCCACCCCGGCGGCCTCGAAGTCCTCGTCCGGGATCAGCTCGGCGAACTCCAGCCGCATCACCAGCTCCGGCAGCGAGAACGCGGCGACATGCGGCCTGCCCAGCGCCTCCAGCTCCCGGAACGAGCGTCCCCCGGCCGCCGCCGCGACGCCCGCGAGGTCGCCGGCCAGGCCGCGCTCGTGCAGGTCGCGCACCATGAGGCCAACCTCCTCGTCCACGACCTCGTCCTCCACCACATCTCCTCTCTCCGGCAACGTGGGGTCAGGGGAGCCGGCGCCCGCGCCGCGTGGACGGCAGGTCGTGCCGGCCCGACACGAACTCCTGGAAGGCGATCTTGGCGGTGATCACCGGCCGGCGCCACCGCTCCTCCCGATGAATCGCCTTGGCCATCTTGCGCGGCGAGCGCCCGACGAAGAACCAGTGCGCCCACGGCGACCCGGGCCGCGCCAGCCGGAAGGCCCCGACCACCAGCAGCACGGGCACGAACAGGCCCACCAGCCCGGTCCAGATCTTGCCCTTGAGCAGCGTGACGACGGCCAGCGCCAGGTTGGCCACGATGAGCACGGCCGGGTTGACGGGCGTGCCGTAGTCCCAGGTCAGCGGGCGCAGCCCGATGAGCAGCAGCCCCGCGACGGCGACCGCGACGAACACCGCGTCGACCGAGGTGCGCCCCTCCTCCTCCCAGTACACGTCGTGCAGGTGCAGGATGAGCGCGAACTCGTCGAGCACGAGCGCCGAGCCGATCCCGAAGATCGAGGCCGCGGCGGCGTAGCTGACCTGCGACGCCGAGGAGACGATCAGCCCGGTGACGCCGCCCACGAGCATGAGCACCACACCGAAGACGACGTGGTGGATGTGCATCTCCCCGACGTTGACGTCGCGGAACCAGCCGACCTTCGCCCTGATCAGCCGGACGTTGATGCGGGTGGCGACGAACGAGACGATGAGCGCGACGAAATAGCAGAACAGCGGCAGCCGTCCCGTCGCGATGATGTTCTGCTGGAACCAGTTCCCCATGACGTCTTCGATGCTACGAGTCCGGCGTACCCGACGGATCCGTACCGAAAAGTGGCGAAACGATCTCAGGACAGGAATGCGCGAAGCAGCGCGGCGGTGCCCTCCAGATGCTCGGCGACGGCGCGGCGCGCCGCCTCGGGGTCGCCGGTCAGGATGGCGGCGACGATCGCCTGGTGCTGGCTCGCGGCGTGCTCCAGGTTGACCTGGAGCATGGGGATGGCGTTGAGCAGGTCGCTGACCCGCAGGCGGGCGTCGGCGCAGGCGGCGGCGAGCAGCGCCGAGCCGGTGAGCTCGGCGATCGACAGGTGGAAGGCGGTGTCGAGGCGCCGGTAGTCCTCGACGCGGGCCTCGTCGAGGTCGGCCAGGCGGCGGCGCAGCACCGCCCGCTGCTCGTCGGTCAGCTCGCTCGCGGCCAGCACGGCGGCGGCGCCGCACTCCACCGCCATCCGGAACGTCAGGGCGTCGTTCAGGTCGGCGGTGCCCATGTCGGCCACGACGCGCCGCAGGTCGCCCGTGCCGGGCCGGGGCGGGACGTAGGTGACGAACGCGCCGCCGTAGCGGCCCCGCCGCACGTCGAGGTAGCCGGCCTCCTGCAGGGCCCTGATGGCCTCGCGCAGGGTCACCCTGCTGATGCCGAGCTGGACGGCGAGCTCGCGCTCGGCCGGGAGCTTCTCCCCGGGCGCCACCACGCCGAGCTTGATCGCCTGAAGGAGCCGTTCCACGGTCTCCTCGAAGGCGTTGCCCGCCCGCACCGGGCGGAGCACCGTCATCAAACGCGCAGCGTCATCCAATGTGTCCTCGGGCGTGTCGCCGGCCCGGTCATCGGGCACCGTCTCCTCGGGTCTTGACAATCCATCCCACCATGGACCTCAATGGTCTAACACTAGCCCAATCAACGGGAAAGCGCGTCATCCGGATGGGAGCGGGCACGTGAGCGAGGTGAACACGCCAGGCAGGCCGGGCCTTCTCGGAGTGGACGAGCTGCGCGACGAGGTGGCGGCCGGGCGGATCGACACCGTGCTGCTCGCCATCGCCGACATGCAGGGCCGCCTGCAGGGCAAGCGGCTGTCCGCGCGGTACTTCCTGGAGGAGGTCCTGCAGCACGGCTCCGAGGGGTGCAACTACCTGCTGGCCGTGGACGTGGACATGAACACGGTCTCCGGGTACACCATGTCGTCCTGGGAACGGGGTTACGGCGACTTCGTCATGCGCCCCGACCTGTCCACGCTGCGCCGCGTCCCGTGGCAGGAGGGCACGGCCATGCTCATGGCCGACCTGGCGTGGGAGGACGGCACGGACGTGGCCGCCTCGCCCCGCCAGATCCTGCGCCGCCAGCTCGCCCGCCTGGCCGAGCACGGCCTGGCCGCGTACGTCGGCACCGAGCTGGAGTTCGTGGTCTACGACGACAGCTACGAGGACGCCTGGCGGCGGGGCTACCGCGACCTGAACCCCGCCAACCTCTACAACGTCGACTACTCCCTGCTCGGCACCGCCCGCGTGGAGCCCCTGCTGCGCCGGATCCGGCGCGGGATGGAGGGCGCCGGCCTGTACGTCGAGTCCGCCAAGGGCGAGTGCAACCTCGGCCAGCACGAGATCGCCTTCCGCTACGACGAGGCGCTGCGCACCTGCGACAACCACGCGATCTACAAGAACGGCGCCAAGGAGATCGCCGCCCAGGAGGGCCGCTCGATCACCTTCATGGCCAAGCCGAACCAGCGCGAGGGCAACTCCTGCCACATCCACATCTCCGTGCGGAGCCTCGACGGCGAGCCGGTCATGGCGGGCGGCGGGGCGCACGGGCTGTCGGAGCTGGGCGCGCGCTTCATCGCCGGGCAGCTCGCCTGCCTGCGGGAGCTCACGCTGCTGTTCGCGCCGAACATCAACTCGTACAAGAGGTACGTGCCGGGCAGCTTCGCGCCGACCGCGGTCAAGTGGGGCGTGGACAACCGGACCTGCGCGCTGCGCCTGGTGGGCCACGGCCAGTCGCTGCGCGTGGAGAACCGGGTGCCGGGCGGCGACGTGAACCCGTACCTCGCCGTGTCGGCGCTGATAGCGGCGGGACTGCACGGCATCGAGAACGAGCTGCCACTGGAGGAGCCGTTCGCGGGCAACGCCTACTCCTCCGGCGGCGAGACCGTGCCGCACACGCTGCGCGACGCGCTGACCCTGTTCGAGACCTCCAAGCTGGCCCGGGAGGCGTTCGGCGAGGACGTGGCCGAGCACTACGCCAACTGCGCCAGAGTGGAGCTGACCGCCTTCGAGGCGGCGGTGACGGACTGGGAGCTGTACCGCGGCTTCGAACGGATGTGAACGGACTGTGACGGGCAAGGCATGAAGATCATCAATCCGGCGACCGAAGAGGTCGTCGCGGACGTCGAGCCGGCCGACGCGGCCGAGGAGAACGTGGCGCCGATGATCAGGGTGCTGGTGAGGAACGCCGACAGCAGGCGTCCGCCGCGGAACACCGCGAACTGGCC
>NZ_JBFAIA010000134.1:0-22793 GCF_040654455.1 Nonomuraea sp. NPDC050691 | reverse complement strand
GCCCGAAAGCTGGTGCCGTCCCAGTGCAGGACCGCGGAGTCACCCACGGCCCACACGTCGTTCGGTGACACCGCGCTGAGCGCCTGGATGTCCACCTTGAACGGTAAAGCAACCCTGGTCCACCTTTCCCGAGACCACCGGTTGATATATGCGACGTCCTCGGCTCCCTCCAGCCACGCCTCTCCGGCGCCCGCCACCACGGCCGCCGCCCACCAGTCGCTCCTTGCCGGTCCGCCTTGTCTGGACCAGGTACGACCGTTCCATCGCCAGATTCTCGCGTCGCCGTCACTGTCGAGGCCGAATACCCAGACGTCACGGCTCGATGAGGCGGACACGGCCCGGGGGGCCTGCGGCCCAGCGGGTATGGTGACGTCACGCCAGCCGATGCCGTTCCACCGCTTGACGGTTGGGCCCATTTCGCCGCTACCAACCGCCCACGCGTCCCGCCTGCTGGTTACCACCACTTCATCCAGCGAAGTCCCGTGCCCGGCCTCGGCAACTTCCATCCAGGTTCCCGAGCCTGTCCGCACCGGAGGGCCTTGAGCGAACGCCGAGGGGGCAGGGGTGCTCGCGCTCCCAGAGCTACAAGACCCCAGCGTCACCACCAACGCCGCAGCCGCAAGTCGACCGCGCATGCCAAAACCTCACCTCCCTGGACAGCCCATGGCGTCTTCACCCAGTTCACGTGCTGATCGCTGCGCTTGATCACGAATTGCCGGCACCGTTCCTCTCACGCCAACGATCACATCATGATCCAGTGGTTTACCGCACATGCGACTTCAACACCCCGGCCACCGCCCGACGGGTAACCGCGTACTTTGCGCGCCAAGGCCAGCCACACCAGCGATCTCGATCGGCTCTGGTGGCCCGTCCGGCCGGGATGGACTTCTCGAGCCGACGATCATCCACATGGCGCCCATCAAAGCGACTGCCGACCAGCCCCTTGTTCCGTTAGGCGCTCAACCGGAACACCCGCCAGCCGAGACGGCGCCCCAGGTCGCGATGTTCCGTACCGCGCAACTCCTGGCCCTCGGCGTCCCCGAGGAGCGGATCTACATCGACCACGGCTTCTCCGGCACCACCCGCCGCAACCGCGCCGGCCTCGACCAGGCCCTCGCCGCCGTCTGGAACGGGTCGGTGTTCACCGTGACCAAGTTCGACCGCTTCGCCCGCAACATGGCCGAGGCCAACCAGATCCTCACCGACCCGTCCGGACGCGGCGTCCTGTTCGGACGCGGCGGCTCGGTCTACGACTGGAACGACCCGTTCGGGCGGCTGTTCTTGCAGACCCTCGCCATGGTCGCCGAGTTCGAGGCCAACCTCGGGAACCTGCGCACCCGCGAGGGCATGGCGCTGGCCAAGAAGAACGGCAAGCTCAAGGGCAAGCAACCCAAACTGCCCGAACCCGCCCGGCGCTCCATTCGTCGGCGCTATGCCGAGGGCGAGGTGTCCCTGGCCGACCTGGCCATCGAGTACAGCGTCGGACGCTCCACCATCCACCGCATCATCCACGGCCCAGAAACCTCCAGGTAAGGCGATCACGCGTCGAAACCGGACGTCGCACTTCGCTCAAGATCATTCTCAGCCCCAACGGCTGTTCCTGGGTTCCTCAACCCCGAAGTCGTAGACGCCCGTACGCCCAGCCATCTCGAGGATCGCCAGCGTAGGGATGCTGCTCGGCCACCTGGACCGGGGCGGACGCGCCGCCCGCATTGCCGGAGCCGGGAGCAAGCGGCCCCGGCCGTCGGCGTGCTGCGGGCCCGATCGAAGTGTCGTGCCCCGAGCATCGGGTGCGCCGGCGTGTTGTGGCGCGTACTGCGGCACGGCGCCGTAGCGCTCCAGGCTGCCGGATGGAGCGTGCCGCGATCCCGTGAGACCTCAGTGAGGGTATCCAGCAGTGGGATCGCCAGCACCGTGCAAAGCCGGCCGGACAGCAATATGCCGTCACGCGGCAGGTGAGCGTTCATGACTGACTCTCGATGTCAAGTAGGGGTGTCGCATGGCCTCGGGTCCCATCTGACGCGGATTCGCTGGGCACACCGGGGTATGGATCCCCCACGCGCTATCGGGGTGTTGCGCCTGCGGCTGCCGCCGGTATGACTGCGCCCGATCATCCGGGGGAGATCATGGCGAGGAACAGCTTCCGTGCTCGTGACCGGTTGACGGTCGACGGTCGGTCGTATGAGATGTTCCGGCTGGACCGCCTCGATGCTGTGGCGCGGCTGCCCTACAGCCTGAAGGTGCTGCTGGAAAACCTGCTGCGCCACGAGGACGGCACCCTCGTCACCGCCGAGCAGATCGGTGCGCTCAGTGCTTGGGATCCGGCGGCCGACCGCAGGACCGAGATCCAGTTCACGCCGACGCGCGTGCTGCTGCAGGACTTCACCGGGGTGCCGTGTGTGGTGGATCTGGTGGCGATGCGCGACGCCATGGCCGACCTGGGTGGCGACCCGCGCAGGATCAATCCGCTTATCCCGGCCGAGCTGGTCATCGACCACTCCGTGATCGCCGACGTCTTCGGCCGTGCCGACGCATTCCGCCGCAACGCTGATCTGGAGTTCGAACGCAACCAGGAGCGTTATCAGCTGTTGCGGTGGGCGCAGCAATCCTTCGATGACTTCCGCGTCGTGCCACCGGGCACCGGCATCTGTCACCAGGTGAACCTCGAATACCTGTCCCGGGTCGTGTTCACCAGCAATGGTCCCGGCGGTGCCACCGCGTTTCCGGACACCCTGGTCGGCACCGACTCGCATACCCCGATGGTCAACGGGCTCGGCGTCCTGGGCTGGGGTGTCGGCGGCATCGAGGCCGAAGCGGCCATGCTGGGCCAGCCGATGAGCATGCTCATTCCCCAGGTCGTCGGCGTCAAGCTCACCGGCGACTTGGGGGAGGGCTGCACCGCCACCGATCTGGTCCTCACTGTGGCCGAGATCTTGCGTGAACTCAGGGTGGTCGGCAAGTTCGTCGACTTCTACGGGCCGGGCGTGTCCAACGTGCCCTTGGCCACCCGCGCCACCATCGGCAACATGAGCCCGGAATACGGCTCGACCTGCGCGATCTTCCCCATCGACGCGGAGACGCTGACCTACCTGCGGCTGACCGGGCGCCCCGAACAGCAGGTCCGACTCGTCGAGGCATACGCCAAGGAGCAGGGACTGTGGCACGACCCGACCCATGAGCCGGACTACAGCCAGCGCATCGAACTGGATCTCTCGGCGGTGGAGCCGTCGATCGCGGGGCCGA
This sequence comes from Nonomuraea sp. NPDC050691, assembly GCF_040654455.1. Lineage (NCBI taxonomy): Bacteria > Bacillati > Actinomycetota > Actinomycetes > Streptosporangiales > Streptosporangiaceae > Nonomuraea > Nonomuraea sp. NPDC050691. Next base: position 19,550 of record NZ_JBFAIA010000134.1, on the reverse strand, counting down.
AGCGCCCCCAGGACCGGATCGCCCTGGCTGCCGCCCGACGCACGTTCCGGCGCCTGCTCGCCGAGCAGCCGCAACCCACGCCGGTGCAGGGCGGGCTCGACGAGGCGTCGGCCGGCTCGTTTCCCGCCAGCGACCCGATCTCGATCAGCCTCGAGCTTCCGCGCGATGTGCCGCCTCACTCCCAGCCGTGTGCAGATGCACGTGTGTGGCCCAGCGGCCCGGTGGCGGTGACGTTCGACGATGGCAGCGCGGCGAGTGTCGACCACGGGCACGTGGTCATCGCCGCGATCACGTCGTGCACCAACACGTCCAACCCTTCGGTGATGCTCGGCGCGGGGTTGCTGGCGAAGAAGGCGGTCGAGCGCAAGCTGGCCAGAGAACCGTGGGTGAAGACCACGTTGGCGCCGGGGTCGCGGGTGGTCACCGACTACCTCGATCGGGCGGGGCTGACCCCGCACCTGCAACAGCTCGGCTTCGATCTGGTGGGGTACGGCTGTACGACCTGCATCGGCAACTCCGGGCCGCTGATCCCGGCGGTCAGCGCCGCGGTCACCGAGCACGATCTGATCGTGTGCTCGGTGTTGTCGGGCAACCGCAACTTCGAGGGCCGAATCCACGCCGAATGCCAGATGAACTTCCTCGCCTCACCCGCGCTGGTCATCGCCTACGCCCTGGCCGGCACCATGCACGCCGACCTGCTGCATGAACCGCTCGGACACGACCCCGACGGCCGGCCCGTCTTCCTGCGCGACATCTGGCCGAGCACGGCGGAGGTCAAGCAGGTGGTCGACGATTGCGTCGAGGCGCGGATGTTCATCGCCGGCTACGCCGACGTGTTCGCCGGAGACGACAACTGGCGTAGCCTGCCGACGCCGGAGTCGCACATGTTCACCTGGGATCCGGCCTCCACCTATGTGCAACGGCCACCGTACTTCGACGCCATGCCACGCCAGCCGCAACCGCTACGCGACATCACCGGCGCGCGCGTGCTGGTGTACCTCGGCGACTCGGTGACCACCGACCACATCTCACCAGCTGGAGCGATCAAGAAGGACTCTCCCGCAGGGCGCTACCTGATGGAACGCGGCGTCGCACCAGGTGATTTCAACTCCTACGGCTCTCGCCGCGGCAACCACCATGTGATGATCCGTGGCACATTCGCCAACCCTCGGCTTCGCAACCAGCTCGTGCCCGGTGTCGAAGGAGGCGTCACCCGCCACCTGCCCGACGGCGAGCGACACAGTATCTTCGATGCCGCCATCCAGTACCAGCACGACGGTGTGCCACTCGTTGTTCTCGCCGGCGCTGACTACGGCTCCGGGTCGTCGCGGGACTGGGCGGCCAAAGGGACCCTGCTTCTCGGGGTCAAGGCGGTGCTGGCGACCTCCTTCGAGCGGATCCACCGTGGCAACCTCGTCGGCATGGGCGTACTGCCCCTGCAGTTCCAGCCCGGGCAGTCCGCGCAAAGCCTTGGCCTGACCGGTGAGGAGATCTACACGATCACCGGACTGGCAGATGTGGAGTCCCTGCCCGGATCGGTCACCGTCCGGGTCGAAGCCGACCACCGATCGACTGCGGAGTTCACGGCACTCGTGCGGGTCGACACCCCGGCCGAGGCGACCTACTACCGCCACGGCGGGATCCTGCCCTACATCCTTCGCCAACTCCTCCATGCGGACGAGGCGGTGTGAGATGTGGCACCACGCAGGGCCACCTGCAGCAAAGACGCTCGACGAGTATGACAGGTCGGGCGAAGCCACCCAGCAGGTCCGGCACGACCAGATACGAGCCATCTCCACACCAGGTCGCCGTCGCTGTGGCCGGTGGGCCAGCCCATCCCAGATGCGACAGCCGCCATCGCTCACACGACGAAGGTGAACCAGAGCATGACCACCAACCCCACGACTGTGATCATCGCGGGAGTCGACGGCTCACCGCACAGCCTGGCCGCGGTGGACTGGGCCTCCCGCGAAGCGGCCGCCCGGCAGAGTCGGCTGCGGATCGTGCACGCGTTCCTGTGGCCGCGCATGTCCATACCGATGGGCCGGTCAGCGAGGGACCTGCCGGCGATGGGCCCGCCAGACGCAGGGCTTCGGCAGGCCGCCGAAGAGATCCTGGACACCGCCGCCGGCCGAGCCCGCCAGGCCACGCCCGCCCTGGATGTCAGCACCGACCTTCCGATGTGCGCCCCCGCCGCGGCGTTGATCGACGCCTCCCGCGACGCCGCGCTGGCGGTGGTCGGTCACCGCGGCCTCGGCGGGTTCACCGGACTGCTCGTCGGGTCCGTCGGCGTCCAGACCGCCGCGCACGCCGCCTGTCCCGTCGTCGTCGTGCGCGGCAGTCAGGACGGCGACCTGGATGAACCGGTTCCGGCCACCGGTCAGGTGGTGGTCGGCGTGGACGGCTCGGACCTGTCGAGTCTCGCCGTCGAATTCGCCTTCACGCACGCGGCGCTGCACGGCCTGGGCGTCGTCGCCGTCCACGCCTACCAGTGGCGCATCGCCGGCCACTACATGGAGGGCCTGCGCGAAGATCCTGCCCAGCTGCTCACCGAAGCCGTTGCCGGACACCGCGAGAAGCACCCCGACGTCCCGGTGCAGCAGAAGGTCGTCCAGGGCGAATCCGCCGCGGTCCTGGTCGCCGAATCGGCGGGTGCCGCCCTGACCGTCGTGGGATCGCGCGGCCGCGGCGGGTTCGCCGGCCTGCTGCTCGGCTCCACCAGCCAGGGCGTACTGCACCACGCGAGCGGCCCGGTGGCCATCGTCCGCGCCCAAGCCGTCCGGGGCGGCGGCAGCACCCGACTCCGGCAGGGCGTGTCGGGCGCGCCGAAGCAGCCACCAGGCCCATCACCCTCGTAGTCGCCCATCGCAGGAAACAGCCGTCACGGCGCTGGAACCTGATAGTGACAGCGCTGCGATCTCAGGTCGTAGGCACCTGTCCAAAGGGCTAGTTTCAGGGTGGTTTGCCATATGCGGCTGACCGCAGGGGCACACCCCCACCTGTGGAAACGCTTTCAGCATGTGCGCGCTTGGCCCTATCGCATCGAGCGCGGTCTGATGGCCGGTCGGCCTGTTGAGGGCGTATGTGACAGATGCTAGAGGTGCTGGCCAGTGTCATGCCGATCGCGGTGGGTGTGATCATCAGCCCGGTTTCGGCCATCGCCGCCATCCTCATCGTCAGTTCGCGGCGGGGCGCTTTGAACGGTTTCGCCTTCGCGCTCGGATGGTTCGTCGGCGTGCTGCTCATCGTGCTCATTCTCAGCCTGTTGGGAGTCGGTGCAGGCGAGACGCCGGTCTTCTTCCACTGGGTGAATCTGTTCCTGGGGCTGTTCCTGTGGTGGCTTGCCCGGCGGGAGTACCACAACCGGGGCCGCAAGGAACTGCCCGCGTGGCTGCAGGCCGTGGATGACCTCAAGCCGCACAACGCGGCTCTTTTCGGTCTGCTGGCCACGATCGCCAATCCGAAGAACCTGCCGCTGGGGGCCGCGGCGGGAGTGATCCTGGCCAACTCCGACCTCAGCTCGGCGCAAACGGTGATCGCCTGTGCCGTCTTCGCGGCCGTTTCCTCGCTGGGCATGGTGCTGGCGGCCGTTCTGCGGTTCACCAGCGCCGGCGCGGCGGCACTGGGCCGTCTCAAGGATTGGCTGGCCGAGGAGAGCCCGGGGATCACCATCGCGCTGTTCTTGGTGGTTGGCACGCTACTGATCAACAGCTCCGTCCAAGCCATCGGGGGCTCCTGAAACGCCGCATAGCGCGGCGACAGCGATGGCGCCCGGCGGTTCGTGAAGGGAACAGACCATGCCGGAGCAGTTCCGTGGGATCGTCAATCTCGACGTCCGTGATTCGCAGCAGGATTGGGCGCCTTATCTGGCTCCGCAGGCCAGACCGGACGCGCCAAACGTCTTGTACGTCCTGTGGGACGACACCGGAATGGCGACCTGGGACATCTTCGGCGGGCTCGTCGAGACGCCCAACCTGACCCGTATCGCCCAGCTGGGGCTGCGTTACACGCAGTGGCACACCGCCGCGATGTGCTCACCGACCCGCGCATCGCTGTTGACCGGGCGCAACCACCACATGAACGGTGTGGCCGCCGTCGTGGACTTCGCCATGGGCTTCCCCGGCGCCAACGCGGTGATCCCACCAGAGAACGGCACCGTCGCCGAGGTGCTGGCGGAGAACGGCTACAACACCTACTGCGTGGGCAAATGGCATCTGACACCGTCGTCGGAGATGAGCATGGGGTCATCGCGCCGCACCTGGCCGCTGGCGCGAGGCTTTGAACGCTTCTACGGCTTCCACGGCGGGGAGACCAATCAGTTCTTTCCCCACCTCACCTACGACAACCACTTCGTGGATCAGCCGTACGGCCCGGACGAGGGCTATCATCTCAGCCGCGATCTGGTGGACAGGACGATCGAGTTCATTCGTGACGGCAAGCAGGTGGCGCCGGACAAGCCCTGGTTCGCCTACCTGGCGTTGGGCGCCACGCACGCGCCGCATCACGCGCCGAAGGAGTGGATCGACAGGTATCGCGGCAGGTTCGACATGGGTTACGACCGCTACCGTGAGATCGTCCTGGAGAACCAGAAGAGGCTGGGCGTCGTCCCGCCCGGCACCGAGCTGTCGCCGATGAACCCCTGGCCGAGCCCCGACGTCGTCACCGAACGTGACGAGGTCGCCCCCTGGGACTCCCTCGGCGACGGCCAGAAGCGGGTGTTCGCGCGGATGGCCGAGGCCTTCGCCGGGTTCTGCAGCTACACCGATCACGAGCTCGGGCGGCTCATCGACTATCTGGAGGAGTCCGGGCAGCTGGACGACACCGTCATCGTGGTGCTGTCCGACAACGGGGCCAGCGGTGAGGGGACCCCGCACGGCTCGATCAACGAGAACAAGGGCTTCAACGGATATCCGGAAGACCCGGCGGAGAACCTGGAGAAGATCGACAAGATCGGCACTCCGGAGGCGTACAACCAGTATCCGACCGGGTGGGCGTGGGCGTTCAGCACGCCGTACAAGCTGTTCAAGCGCTTCTCCACCAACGGCGGCACCGTCGCCCCGGCGATCATCGCGTGGGCGCGGGAGATGCGCGAGGTCGCGGGGCAGGTCCGCGACCAGTACCACCACGTCGTCGACATCACCCCGACCATCTACGACTGCCTCGGCATCACGCCGCCGCAGTTCGTCAAGGGGTACGCGCAGAGCCCGCTGCAGGGGGTGAGCATGCGTTACAGCTTCGCCTCCGGCACGGTGGAGTCCACCAGGAGGACGCAGTACTACGCCATGCTGGGCACCCGGTCCATCTATCACGACGGCTGGAAGGCCGTGGCCCGGCACGGCACGGGCACCGGCCATGGCGATTTCGTCAATGACGAGTGGGAGCTCTACCACGTGAGGACCGATCGGTCCGAGAACCGCGAGCTCGGCCGGGAGCACCCCGGCAAACTCCGTGAGCTGATCGCGCTGTGGTATGTGGAGGCCGGGCGCAACAACGCCCTGCCGCTCGACGACCGCGTCCCGCGCGAGATCATGACCATGGACAGGCCGGGCCTGTCACCGGCGCGCGAGCTCTACGTCTACCATCCCGCAACTGCGGAGATCCCCGAAGAGGCCGCGGTCAACGTCCGCAACCGGTCCTTCACCCTCACTGCCGAGTTCGAGACCACCACCGAGGATGCCGAGGGCGTCATCTTCGCGCATGGCTCGCGCTTCGGCGGCCATGCCCTCTACCTCAAGGACCGACGGCTGCACTACGTCTACAACTTCCTCGGCATCGAGGAGTACCGCTTCAGCACGGATGCGCCGCTCGACGTCGGCCGGCATGTCGCGGTCGCCCGGTTCGACAAGACCCACGAGGAGCCGCGCTACGTCGCCAACGGAACGCTCACCTTGTCCGTGGATGACACGGCCGTGACGTCCGGCCCGATGCGGACCCAGCCCGGGAAGTTCTCGGTGGCCGGCGAAGGGCTGGTCATCGGCCGCGACAGCGGCGATGCGGTCACCGGCGACTACGCCGCGCCGTTCCCCTTGCGCGGGGGCACGATCGCCCGGGTGAGCGTCCGGGTGCCCATGACCGCCGAGGCCGAAGCCGAGGCCGTCCTGGCAGGCGACTAGCCGGCACGCGACTGGACGGCATAGCGAGGGGGGGCGACGCACCTCGCAACCGGGCGGCGTCACGGCGATGAGCGAGGTGGAGCGGCATGAAGCTGTGGAAACGCGACCTGTCTCTCCCTCACCTGAGGCAGTTGGTACCGGGCTTGGCCGAACTGCGCGGGTACCGCAGGTCCCGGCTGTGCGATGATGTCGTCGCCGGCGTCACCGTGGCCGCGGTGGCCATCCCCTCAGGGCTTGGCATGGGTGAACTCGCCGGGGTCGGCCCGGTGGCCGGGCTCTACGCCACCGCCGTCCCGCTGATCGGCTACGCGCTCTTCGGCTCGTCCCGTCAGATGATCGTCGGCCCTACGGGCGCGATCGCGGCGGTGACCGCGACCAGCGTCGCCGCCGTGGTCTCCTCGGACGATCCGGCCAGGGTGGCGGGGATGGCCGCCGCCCTGGCCGCGCTCAGCGGCGTGATCCTCATCCTGGCCTCCCTGCTCAGGCTGGGCTTCATGGCGGAGTTCCTGTCCCGTCCCGTCCTGCTGGGATACATCAACGGCGTCGCGGTGCTCATCATCGCCGGGCAGCTGGACAAGCTTCTCGGCATTACGGTCGAGTCCCGCAATTTCGTCCCGCAGGTATGGGAGACGCTGCTCGCACTTCCCCAAGCTCACGGGTGGACGGTGCTGCTCAGCGCCCTGCTGATCGGGGTAGTCGTCCTGCTGAGGGTGACGGCGCCCAAGATCCCCGCCGTGATCGTCGCGGTCGTCCTCGCGGGTGCCGCCTCCGCTGCGATCGGGTTCCCCCGGCACGGCATCGAGGTCGTGGGCGACGTCCCCCGCGGCTTCCCCCTTCCGCGACTGCCCGGCATCTCACTCGACGACGTCCTCGACCTTGTCGTGCCCGCCCTCGGGCTGGCGTTGCTCATCTTCGGCGACTCGATGGCCATCGCCCGGACCTACGCCGACAAGCACCGATACACGATCAGCGCGGGCCGGGAGCTCCTCGGGCTGGGAGCCGCCAACATCGCCGCAGGGCTGTTTCAGGCCATACCGATCGACGCCAGCGGATCACGGACCGCGCTCAACGACGTGCGCGGTGGCGCCTCCCCGCTGGTCGGGATGACCGTCGCAGCTACGGCGGTCCTGGTCGCGGCGTTCGCCACCCCGCTGATCGAACCGCTGCCCACGGCCGCCCTCGGCGTGGTGATCATCCTTGCGACGGCGGAGCTGATCAAGGTCAGGCCGATCCTGCGGCTACGCCGGGTGCACAACGTGGAGATGGGCTTGGCGGTGGTCACGTTCGTGGCCGTACTGTTCCTCAATGTCATGGGCGGCCTGGCCGTCGCGGTCCTGCTCTCCCTGGGAGTGTTCGTCTACTGGACGGCGCGGCCGCATGATGCGGTGCTCGGCTCCTCGGACGACATCGACGGCTTCCACGACATCACCGCCCACCAAGGCCTCCAGCCGGTGCCCGGGCTGATCGTCTACCGGTTCGACGCTCCGCTCTACTTCGCCAACGCTCCCCACATGGCCCGCCGCGTCAGAGAGCTGCTCGACGATGCCGACGGCGAGGTGAGATGGCTGATGATCGATGCCGAGGCGATGACGTATGTGGATGCCAAGGCGATCGATACCCTGAAGACACTGCACCAAGAGCTGGCCGAACAGAGCGTGACGCTCACCATGGCCCGGGTCAAGGCACCGATACGGAGCATCCTTGAGAACACGGGCACGACCGAACTGCTGGGACCTGAGCACTTTTTCCCGACGGTCAGGTCCGGAGTGCAGGCATTCCGGGAGCGCACAGCTCGTTGACAGGAGCGGCTGGCGCCAGTCCGAAACTCGCGCGAGTCCGACGCGCCCGAGGGACACAGCCACCCGCTGGCCACATCCACTGGAATGGAGCCCCGCCGGCGCCCACGCCTACTACAACGACACGCTCACCCAGCGGACGACTCCGCCAGGGCGGTCCTCCAGTGGCAGCCTGCCTCCTGAGTCGAGTTTCCCGCCATCGTGTGCGTAGCGCCGGACATGTGAGGGAACGGTGGTGTCATGGAGCCGGCAGGGCGTCGGCCGGGTCGCGAACCTCGTCGCCGACGTCGGGGCCGGGCGGATGCTCCATCGCCGGCACCGCGCCCCAGAACGGCAGGATCGACTCCCGGGCCGGGGTGTCGAGGGCGAGTTCGAGCCGGGAGACGTCCGAGGACTCCAGCCGTACCCCGGCGTCGGCGGCGATGGCGGAGACGGCGCGGCTCAACCGGATGTCGCGCTCTGTGACCGCGCGCACGTCGTGGCTGGTCAGCCGGACGTCCACATGGGTGTAGCGCAGGGTGAGGTCAGGATGATGGTTCATCTCCTCGGCCGCCGCGCCGATGGCGTTGACGACCGAGAGCCCGGTCGCGAAGTTCCCGGTGTGGATGCGGGTCTGCAGGCCGCCGAGCAGGTAGGCCCACCCGTCCAGCCCCTCGTCGGCGATCTGCTGTCCGGTCAGCTTGCTCATGAGGCATCTTGGCACGTCCATGAGTGATCGTCAGCGGGCTCGCCGGGCGAGGGTGACCAGGTGGCCGCTGACGCCGAGGAGCGAGGGCACGGACTCCATCGAGCGCTGGGCGTCGAGCAGCAGCGCGCGGCGTTCCGGGTCGTCGAGCCAGTCGTCGACGTCGCCGTACAGCCAGAAGACGCCCTCCAGCCCGTACTGCCGCGCCCCGCGCAGGCCGGCGTCGGCGAACTCGGCCGCGACCTCGTCGGGGTCGTGGAAGTAGGCGGGGAACCCGCGCCGAGGGGACAGCATGACGCCGTCGGCCGCGGCCGCGTGCGCGGCCCGTCTGTCCCGTTCGTCGAGGTAGTGGCCGAGGTGGATGGCGTCGAGCACGGCGGCGTGGCGGTTGATGGTGGCGGCGGCCACCAGGCCGCCGGGCCGGACGGCGCGTCGGGCCTCCGCCAGGGCCCGGACCCGGTCGGCCCGCTCGGGCAGGTGGTAGAGCGGGCCCAGCAACAGGACCGCGTCGGCGCTCTCGTCGGGGACGGGCAGGTGCCGGGCGTCGCCGAGGCGCGCGGTCACTCCGGTCAGGCGTGAGGCCCGCTCCACGTGCAGGGGGACCGGGTCGAGGAGGTCGACGTGGTAGCCGTCGGCGGTCAGCCATTCGGCGTGGACGCCGGTGCCGCCGCCGACGTCGAGCACGCGGGCCGGGGGCGGGGGCAGAACGCGCCGGAGCACGTCCTGCGTGCGCCAGAACTCCAGCCGGCCGCGTCCCTCGCGAAGCCGCGCGTGCTCTCTGTCCTGCTCGTAGTAGGCGAGCAGGACGCGTTTCACCGCCATACCTGATCATGACGGCACGGCCCGGACGGGGCAAAGGGTTTACGGGTGGCCGAGGAGCCCGTGGTCGAGGAGCCCGTGGTTGAGGAGGTGGTCCGCGATGAGCCAGGCGCCGATGCCGGCCATCGCCGTTCCGGACAGGCGGCCGATGAGGCGGGCGGCGGCGGGCCGTCCGTGCAGGACGCCGCGGGTGAGGCGGCCCACGCCGAGGTAGAACAGCCCGCAGGTGATCACGAAGGCGAGGCCGAGGACGCCGATCTGGGCGGCGACCGGCCAGGGGCCGCGCCGGTCGGTGAACTGCGGGAGCAGCGCGAGGAAGATGAGCAGGCCCTTGGGGTTGAGGGCGCTGACGCCGATTCCGCGCAGGAAGACGGCGCGGTCGCCGCCGGTGACGGCTCCCCGCGACGTGCCGGACGGGCCGGCGGGGCGGGCGGCGGTCATGGCGCCGTGGGCCATGAGGTAGAGGCCGCCGGCCAGGGTGAGGGCGGTCAGGAGGGCGGGGGCGCTCGCCACCAGAGCGCCGACCCCGGTCGCGACGACGGCGGTGATCGCGGTGTACCCGACGACGAGCCCGCCGACCGCCGGGTACACCGGCCGGCCGCGCAGCCCGGCGCTGATGGTGAACGCCCAGTCGGCTCCGGGGACGACGATGAGCAGGAGGGAGACGGCCCAGAAGGCGAGCACGGAGCTGACGGCCATGGACGACTCCCCCGGAGAGCGGCTGATTTGAGAAGAATAATGCCGATCGTCCGGAAAAGGCTGCCAACTTCGACCCTGTGGAGCCCGATCTGTGGAAACATCTGCTCTGTGGACGCGATCGATCGCAAAATCCTTGCGCTGCTCCAGGAGGACGGCCGGCTGACGGTCACCGAGCTGGCCGCGCGGGTGGGCCTCAGCGTGTCGCCGTGTCACCGGCGGCTGCGGGAGCTGGAACGCAGCGGGACGATCCGCGGCTACCGGGCGGTCGTGGACGCCGCCGCGCTCGGCCTGACGTTCCAGGCGCTGGTGTTCGTGACCATGCGTCAGGAGGACCGCGACACCCTGCTGGGCTTCGAGGCGGCGGTCGCGCGGGTGCCGGAGGTGGTGCAGGCGCAGCGGCTGTTCGGCGACCCCGACTACCTGCTGCGGATCGTCACCGCCGACCTGACCGCCTACCAGGAGCTGGAGGACGACGTCCTGGCCGCGCTGCCGGGCGTGCAGCGGCTGAACTCCACCCTGGTGATGAAGCACGTGGTCGACGACCGGCCGCTGCCCGCCCGGGTCCCGCGATCGGGGCCTACCTCACCCTGATCGTCGTCGCCATGCCGTGCTGCCGGTGCTGATCCACCGGGCACCACAGGTGGTAGGTGCCCTTGCGCAGCTTCACCGACAGCGTGGTGCTCCCGCCGGGCATGATGACGGCGGAGGTCGCCGACACCTTCGGCCCCTTGATGGACAGGCCGTGCGGGGCGTGGCCCGCGTTGCGCAGCCGGAAGGTGTAGGCGCCGGGCTTGTAGTGGGCGGTCGAGAGCGCCAGACGGAACTCCGTCGCCGTCACGGTGACGGGCGTGGCCTCGGCCCGGGTCGCGGCGGGGCCCGCCTGGGCGGGCGGCGCCGCGCCGACGGCGCTCCCGTACGCGGCCAGGGTGACCGCGGCGGCGACGAGCCCCATGACGGGGCGAGACGTCCTTCTGGCGTGGAGCGCGTGAGACATGATCGCCGTCCCTTCGTCGCGCGTGCCTGGTGACGGACGCCCCCTCCTTGCCCCGGCCCGCGTAACGCTATCCCCGCGTGCCGGCCATCAGTGGGCACAGCCCGGGTGGGGGGTCAGGCGACGGAGTGGCGGATCGTGCCCGTGTAGGTGCCGGCCACCGCGTCGCCGGGGATGTCGACCACGATGGTGGGGTCCCAGGTGGCGGAGTTGCTGCCCGCTCCGCTGACCTTGCTGAACGCGGTGTACGGCGCGTAGAGGTGTTCGGCGGAGGCGGCGTCCGGCTGCCCGGGCACGAAGACACCGGCGCCTGTGGTGCTCGTCGCGGGGCCGGACCAGTACGAGATCGCGCCGGCCGGGATCGTCTCGGCGCCGGAGCCGCCGCCGGTGGTGAAGCCGGTGCCGGACACGGTCGCCACCCAGGTGGCGTCGAGCGCGGCGCGACCGTCGGACACGGTGATCGGGCCGAGGTGGCGGCTGAGCTGGTCGCCGGGCGCGCCGGTGCCGAGGCCGACCGTCCCGCCGGGAACGGTGACCGCCAGGCCCGGACCCGTGGTGACGGCGAACTGCACCGTGGTGTCGCAGGTGGTGGAGGCGGGGCAGGTGTCGGCCGGCGCCGGGCGCGCCGTCACCCCGGTCACCATCGCGGCGACCACGCCGGCCCCCAAAACCCCGAAACGGCTCAATCCCATGGCTGATCCCCCAACCACCCCGGATGACCACAAAATGCGACGTGTGATCACATCCTGCTCCTCCTGTGAGGTGCGGAAACGGGGGCTGTGCACACCTGGCGACTCCTTTGTCATGATCTGGCGCGCTTGACGGCTCGTGTCCTGACATGCCCGCCTTCGCCGGGCCGCGGGGCCCTTCGTGCGCGGAGGTGTAGCGCGAAGTACTGCCGGCGTCGTACGCGGCGCCTCCCGAACGGGCCCGGTGGGGTAGGGGCGAAAGCCTCCCGTGGGGGGACGCCCGCACCCGCCGCCGGGGGCGACGATGTCGGGTCATGAGGCAAGTTCACGGGGCCGTGGCCCGGCCCCCGGCCCGTTGAGGAGAACACCGATGTTCCTGCGTGTCGCCATGGTGGCGCAAACCCTGGCCCTGCTGGTCCAGGCGGTCACCGCCGGGCTGCTGCTGTCCTCGCCCGGCGGCCGGGCGCTGCACGCCGCCACGGCGGTCGTCGTGGCCGTCGCCGTGCTGGCGCACCTGGTCGCCGCGATCGTCACACGGAGCAGGGCCGCCATCCTGCCCGCCGTCGCCATGCTGGTGATGACGCTGGTGCAGATGGCGCTGGGCATGGTTCACGCCAAGGCCCTGCACGTGCCGGTCGGCGTCCTGATGTTCGGCGTCAGCCTGCTGCGGCTCGGTCAGGTGTGGCCGGCCCGCCGCGTCCAGGCGGCCGCGGCATGAGAACGCGAGCGGGCATGAACGGTCGCGTCCCGGTGGCCGCGGCATGACGATGACCAGACGGCAGGCGCTGCGCCTGCTCGGCCTGGGGACGGCCGCGGCGCTGGCCGCGCCCGGCTGCTCGCTGCTGGGCGGCACCCCGCTGCCCCTGCTGCTGCCCAGCGGTGCGCCGCTGCCGAAGCCGTACGCCGTGCCGCTGCCCCTGCCGGTGACGGCCCGCCCGGCCAGGAGCGACGCCACCACCGACTACTACGAGATGGTGCAGCGCGAGGCCGAGGCGGAGATCCTGCCCGGCCTGCGCACGAAGGTGTGGGGGTACGACGGCCGCTTCCCCGGGCCGACCATCCGGGCCCGCGCCGGACGCAGGACCGTCGTGCGCGTCGCCAACGCCCTCGGCGCGCCGACTGTCACCCACCTGCACGGCGGTCACACGCCGCCCGAGTCCGACGGCTACCCCACCGACCTGGTGCAGCCGGGCACCCACCGCGACCACCTCTTCCCGCTGGACCAGCGGGCGGCCACGCTCTGGTACCACGACCACCGCATGGACTACACCGGGCCGCAGGTGTGGCGGGGGCTGGCCGGGTTCTTCCTGGTGGGGGACGAGGAGGAGGCGGCGCTGCCGCTGCCCACGGGCGAGCGGGACGTGCCGCTGATGATCTGCGACCGGTCCTTCGCCGCCGACGGGAGCATGCCCTACCCGGGGCGCGCCGAGGGGCCCGGCGCGCGGGAGGCGTTCATGGGGGGCGTGTTGGGCGACGTCATCCTGGTCAACGGCGCGCCCTGGCCGTGGCTCGGCGTCGACCGGGCCCGGTACCGGTTGCGCCTGCTCAACGGCTCCAACGCGCGGGTCTACGAGCTCGCCCTGGCGCCCGCCGGCCGGCTGGTGCGCATCGGCGGCGACGGGGGCCTGCTGGCGGCGCCGCGATCCGTGGACCGGGTGCGGCTCGCGCCGGGCGAGCGCGCGGACGTGGTCGTCGACTTCGCCGCCCACCGCGTGGGCGAGCATGTCGAGCTGCGCAACCTTCTGGAGGAGGGGCCGCAGGCGCGGGTGATGCGCTTCACCGTCGAGCGCGACGCCCGCGACGACTCGGCGATCCCGGCCACGCTGTCACGCGTGGAGACCCTCGACCCGGCCCGGGCCGCGGTGACCCGCGACTTCGAGTTCTCCAGCGGCAGCATGCACGGCCACACCGGGTGGCTGATCAACGGCAAGCCGTTCGACGCCCGCCGCGTCGACGCCCGGCCCAAGCTCGGCCAGGTGGAGGTGTGGCGGCTGACCAGCGACGTGGCGCATCCGGTCCACCTGCACCTGTCGCCGTTCCAGGTCCTGTCGGTCGGCGGCGAGCGGCCGTCCGGGCCGCCGGAGTGGAAGGACACCGTCGAGCTGCGGGAGGCGCAGACCGTGGAGATCGTCACCAGGTTCACCGGCTACCGGGGCCGCTACGTGCTGCACTGCCACAACCTGGAGCACGAGGACATGGCCATGATGAGCACGTTCGAGGTGGTCTGACGACCGGCCTCAGCCGAGGTCGGCGAGGTCCTCCGCGGTCAGCTGCAGGGTGCCCGCGGCGACGTTCTCCTCCAGGTGCGCCAGGGAGCCGGTGCCGGGGATGAGCAGGATGTTCGGCGAGCGGGCCAGCAGCCAGGCCAGCGCCACCTGCGGCACGGTCGCGCCGTGGCGGGCGGCGACGGCGTCCAGCCGCGCGGCCGTGAGCGGCTGGAACCCGCCGACCGGGAAGAACGGCACGTAGGCGACGCCGGCCCGCGCGCAGGCGTCGACCAGCGGGTCGTCGTCGCGCTGGGCCAGGTTGTAGAGGTTCTGCACGCAGGCGATCGGCGCGACCGTCCGGGCCTGCTCGAACTCGGCGGCGGTGACGTTGGAGACGCCCAGGTGGCGGATCAGGCCCTCCTCGCGCAGCGTGAGCAGCGTCTCCAGGGGACCGGTCAGCGGGGTCTGGCTCCGGTCGAGGTCGCCCATCCGCAGGTTGACGACGTCGAGGCGGTCCACGCCGAGCGAGCGCAGGTTCGCCTCGACGCCGCGGCGCAGGCCGTCGGGGGTGAGGCCGGTCTTCTCCGCCGCGGGCCGGGCCAGGTCGGAACCCTCGACCAGCGCCCCCACCTTGGTCACGATCACCAGGTCGTCCGGGTACGGGGACAGGGCCTCGCGGATCAGCTCGTTGGCCGCCACCCCGTCACGGGAGTAGTAGTGCGAGGTGTCGATGTGGTTCACCCCGAGCTCCACGGCCCGGCGCAGGACGGCCAGCGCGCTCTCCCGCCCGGGCCGCTCGCCCTTCGGCCAGCCGGTCAGCTTCATCGCGCCGTAGCCGATCCTGGCGACACCAAGATCGCCGCCCAGCGCCCATCGTTCAGTCGTCACGACCACCCACCCTAGGGGCGGCCGCGGCCTGACAGGCGAATGACAGAGATCCGGCAGCCGCCCCCGGCACCATCGCGGCATGAGCGAAACGACAGACGTCCTCATCGTCGGCGCCGGGCCGACCGGCCTCACTCTCGCCGTGGACCTGGTCAGGCGTGGCATCGCCTGCCGCGTCGTGGAACAGGCGCCCGAGCCCTCCGGCGGCTCCAAGGGCAAAGGGCTGCAGCCTCGTACGCTGGAGGTCTTCGACGACCTCGGGGTCGTCGATCCGGTGCTCGCCACGGCGGCCGTCTACCCGCCGCTGCTGGTCAGGCTCGGCAGGGTGCCGATATGGCGGGCCCGCATGCACAAGCAGGTCCAGGCGACGGACGCGGTCCCGTACCCGATGGTGCTCATGCATCCGCAGTGGCGCACCGAGGCGGTCCTGCGCGAGCGGCTGGCCGCTCTGGGCGGCAAGGCCGAGCACGGTGCCGCGCTGACCGCTTTCGAGCAGGATCCCCAAGGCGTCACGGCCGGGCTGAGCACCGGGGAGAGCCTGCGGGCGCGCTACATGGTCGCAGCGGACGGTGGCAGGAGCCCGGTACGCAAGGCCCTCGGCATCGGCTTCACCGGCCAGACGCGCGAAGAGGAGCGGATGGTGCTGGGCGACGTGCGGGCCGAAGGGCTCGGACGCGACCACATCCACGTCTGGGTACGGCCGGGCAGGGGCATGGTGGCGTTGTATCCGATGCCGGGCAGCGACACCTTCCAGTTCCTCGCCTCACTCAAGCCCGGGGCGACGCCCGAGCACACGCTGCGCGGCTTCCAGAAGCTCTTCGCCGAACGGTCGACGCCGCGTGGCGTCCGGCTCACCGAGCTGCTGTGGTCGTCGCTCTACCGGGTCAACATCCGCCTCGCCGACCGTTACCGCGCCGGGCGGATCTTCCTGGCCGGAGACGCCGCCCATGTGCATCCGCCCGCGGGCGGCCAGGGACTCAACACCGGCGTCCAGGACGCCTACAACCTGGGCTGGAAGCTCGCCAGAACGCTCGCGGGTGCGCCGGAGTCGCTGCTGGACACCTACGAGGAGGAGCGCAGGCCGATCGCCGCCGCGATGCTCGGCCTCAGCACGGGCCTGCACGACAAGAAGTCACTCAAGCGCGGTGCGGAGACCTATCAGCTCCAGCTCGGCTACCGGGGCGCCACGCTGGCCCGCCACGGAGGGGAACGGGTGCCCGACGGCCGGGTCAGGCTGGCCGATGGGACTCAGGTCCGCATGTTCGACCTGCTGCGGGGGCCCCATTTCACGCTGCTGTCGCCCGATCCCGCGCCCCGGTTGGACAACGGACCGAAGGTGCGCGCGTACCGGCTGGAGCAGCCCTACGGGCGCGAGCGGCACACGCTCGTTCGCCCGGACGGCTACGTCGGGATCGAAACGTCCTCCTCCGAGGAACTGGCCGGCTACCTGGCGATGGTGTGATGTGGTGACGAGCCGGACCGCCCAGGCCGGGAATGCCCTCACCCGCGGTGGGAGTTGGTGCGCCTATGACGACAATCGCGTTCATCGGCAGCGGACACATCGGCGGCACCGTCGCCCGGCTCTCCATCGCGGCCGGCTACGACGTCGTGCTCAGCAACTCAAGAGGCCCGGAGACACTGAAGGACCTGGTCGGCGAACTCGGCCCGAAAGCCCGCGCGGCAACCCCGGCGGAGGCCGCGGCGGCCGGCGACCTGGTCGTCGTCAGCGTCCCGCTGAAGGCCTACCGCGACGTCCCCGTGGAGCCTCTCGCCGGCAAGCCGGTCATCGACACCAACAACTACTACCCTGACCGGGACGGCCGCTTCCCCCAGCTCGACGACGCCTCGATCACGTCGAGCGAGCTGCTGCAGCAGCACTTGCCGACGTCCAAGGTCGTCAAGGTCTTCAACGCCATCTTCTTCCAGCACCTGGCGGCACTGGGTCGCCCCGCTGGCGCCACCGACCGCACCGCCCTGCCGATCGCCGGCGACGACGCCGTCGCTAAGGACGCGGTGACCACGTTCCTCGACGCCATCGGCTACGACGCCGTCGACGCGGGGCCGCTGGCGGAAAGCTGGCGTCTCAAGCCCGGGACCCCCGTCTACGGCACCCCGTACGCGGGCGACAACCCGAACTTCTGGGAGTCTCCGGGGGTGCCGGCCGACTCCGCGACGATCCGGACCGCGCTGGACGCCGCCAAGCGCTGACCCGGCACGACGCGGCACCCCGTCATCACTTCTGTGGCGTCGCGCCGAGCGCTACGGCATCCATCGACGATGGAGCGGGAGGGGGCGACCTGGACGAAGAGGTGATCACCGCTCTCACGGCGAGCACGGCGACCTGTGTGCGGGCTGGGTGGCGGACCGGTGGCCCGCCGACGAGATCGACGAGAAGGAGCGTGTACGCGCCGCAAGGCTCGCCGTCCAGGACCATCCCGGCGACGTGGTGGTGCGCCACGGGCTGCCGGTACGAATGCGCCGCGTAACGGGTGCCGCACATCCGGGATCGGGCCACGCACACCCGGCGGCAGGTGCTGCACCCGCGTCGCCGAGGGCCCGCCGTCACCCGGCACCCGGAGACCTTCACCATCGCCGGTCCCGCGCTGAAGGTGGCGAAGGCGGACGCCCTCGACACCGCGTGTTCCTGAAGGAGGCGCTGCGCATCGGCAGCGCGTGAGGAATGAAAGTTTCACCTCCGGCCATGTCCCCGCCCGAGGTCCGCGCAGGTGTCCGCGGCGGGTACTTACGGGAGCCTTGCGTGGCGGACGGGACCGGCAGATCGTCTGGGAGCGCTCCCATCTCTCGGAGGGGCCGATTCCGCACGGAGAACCCTCATGTCCATCCTTCGCACCACGTGGCGCCGGGCCCTGACGGCGGCGGCCGCCGCCCTGCTCGCCGGATCCGGGCTCGCCGCCGTCCCGGCCGCCGCCGAAGCCGCCGTCTCCTGCTCGGCCTCGTACGCCAAGAGCTGGGACAACGGCAGCGCGTTCGGCGCCAACATCACCGTCACCAACACCGGCGACCCGCTGACGACCTGGACCCTCAGCTTCGACTTCCCCGACAACCAGGTGATCACCCAGATGTGGGGCGGCGTGCCGGCTCCCGCCGCGCCCACCCCGGCGGGCGCGGCCGTCACCGTCAAACCGGAGTCCTACAACGCCCGCCAGGGCACCGGCGCCACCTGGACCGTCGGCTTCAACGGCACCTACACCGGCGGCGCCAACACCGCCCCCGCCGTCTCCTGCGCCGGGAACGGCGGCGGAGGCACGCAGCAGGCCCTGGTCGTATCCTCCACCGGCGTCAGCGTCCGCGAGGGCAACACCGGCGCCTTCACCGTCCGCCTGCAGGCGCAGCCGTCCGGCAACGTGACCGTCACCAGCACCGCGGGCACCGGCGACGGCGACATCACCGTGACCGGCGGCGCCTCCCTGACCTTCACCACCGCCAACTGGAACACCCCCCAGACCGTGACGCTCAGCGCCGCCGAGGACACCGACAGGACGAACGGCACCAGGCCGATCACCGTCGCCTCCTCCGGCCTGCCCTCCGTCACGGTCACCGCCACCGAGGCCGACAACGACGGCCCCTCCACCGGCGGCGCCGCCCCCAGCCTGCGCGTCTCCGGCAACCGGCTCGTCACCAGCATGGGCGCCACGTACCGCCTGCTCGGCGTCAACCGGGCCAGCGGCGAGTTCGCCTGCGTGCAGGGCAAGGGCATGTGGGACAGCGGCCCCGTGGACCAGGCGTCCGTGGACGCGATGAAGGCGTGGAACATCCACGCCGTCCGCATCCCGCTCAACGAGGAATGCTGGAACGGCACCACCGGCACGCCCAGCGGCGCCGCCTACCAGCAGAACGTCAAGGACTACGTCGCCCTGCTCGTCGCCAACGGCATCACCCCGATCGTGGAGATGCACTGGAGTCACGGTCAGTACACCGGCCAGGGCACCGGCTGCTCCGACACCGCCGCGACCTGCCAGAAGCCCATGCCCGACGCCCAGTACGCGCCCACGTTCTGGACCGGCTTGGCCAACGCCTTCAAGGGCAACAATGCGGTCGTCTTCGACCTGTTCAACGAGCCGTACCCGGACGCCGCCGCCAACTGGAACGCCACCGCGGGCTGGACCTGCTGGCGCGACGGTGGCACCTGCACCGGCATCACCTACCAGGTGGCCGGCATGCAGTCGCTGGTCGACGCGGTGCGCGCCACCGGCGCCACCAACGTGATCATGCTCGGCGGGCTGACCTGGTCCAACGACCTGAGCCAGTGGCTGACCTACAAGCCCACCGACCCGACCGGCAACCTCATGGCCGCCTGGCACACCTACAACTTCAACTCCTGCTCCAACGTCTCCTGCTGGGACAGCCAGGTCGGGGCCGTGGCCGCGCAGGTGCCGGTGCACGCCGGCGAGATCGGCCAGAACTCCTGCGCCCACGACTACATCGACCAGGTCATGGCCTGGGCCGACGCGCACGGCGTCGGTTACACGGCCTGGACCTGGAACCCGTGGGGCTGCAGCCAGGGCAACGTCCTCATCGAGGACTACGCCGGCACCCCCACCAGCACGTACGGCGCGGGGTTCAAGGTCCAGGCCGTGTAACCGACGCCGTGCGCGTCGGCCCAGGCCATGACCTGGTCGATGTAGTCGTGGGCGCAGGAGTTCTG
>NZ_JBFAIA010000133.1:0-22874 GCF_040654455.1 Nonomuraea sp. NPDC050691 | reverse complement strand
CCGTACACCTGCTGTACGGCGTGCGCGGCGTTGACGTCGGGAGGCAGCACCGAGCACCGTGCTGCCCAGGCGCCGATGCCTGGAGGTAGCGCCTGATGCCCGGGCGCCGACGCCGATGATGTCCCGACAGCGCGCGGCAGTCTGACGGCCTCGACGGCCTGGGCGTACGGGCGAGCCGCGGCCTGGTCCGCACCTGCCCGGACGGGCGGCCGGTCGTGGCGATGATCCCGTGGCTGTGTTCGGCGAGCAGCTCGTCCGTCATGTGCGTGTGCACGTCTGCCGGTCTGGACCTCGCCGCGGTCCGTGCCTTCGAGGCTTCCTCCTTGCCCGGGTGAGGAGAGCCGCGCGGGGACGGGTACGGTGGCGGGCGTGGTGCACGAATCGCTCGAAACCCTGGCCCAGCGGCACGTCTTTCCCCGGATGGTGCGGTTCGCGGACATCGACTCGCTCGGGCATGTGAACAACGTCCGGTTCTTCGACTACCTGGAGGACGCCCGGCTCGGCATGCTGCACATCGACCCGTACCGGGCGGGTGACGCGCCGTTCAAGGGCCTCGTCATCGCCCGGCACGAGATCGACTACCGCCGGCCGCTGTCGTTCCGGGCCGAGCCGGTGCGGGTGGAGACGTGGGTGACGGAGATCAAGCCGGTGCGCTTCACCTTGGCGTACGAGATCCGTGACGACGACGAGGTGTTCGTGACCGCGTCCTCGGTGTGCGTGGGATACGACGTGGAGGCGGGCGCGCCACGCCGGCTGACGCCGCAGGAGGTCGCGTACCTCGAACGCTTCAAGATCACCGCCTAGTGGCGTGGCGGTGCGCGAGCGGGAACAGAGGCAGGGCATGCGGCGCTGGGTGATGCTCGCCCTGGGCGTCAACGCGCATGCCAGCGTCACCTTGGGCCTGTTCGGGCTGCCGCTCGTCATGCCGGACCTGCAGCGTTTCTTCGGCCTGTCCCTGCCGGTCGCGGGCATCGTGGCCAACGCCCCGGCGATCGGCGTGCTGTTCGCCCTCGTTCCCTGGGGCGTGCTCGCCGACCGGCACGGCGAGCGGCTGGTGCTCGGCGCGGGCGTGGGGCTGGCGGCGGTGTTCTTCGGGGCCGTGACGCTGGTGAGCGGCGTCTGGGCGGTCGTCGCGCTGCTGGCGCTCGCGGGCGCCGCGGGCTCGGCCGCGATGGTGGGCGGTGGCCGGATCGTGCTGCGCTGGTTCCGGCCGCCGGAGCGCGGCGTCGCCATGGGGCTGCGGCAGGTGTCGTACACGCTCGGCATGGCCGTCGCCGCGTTCCTGCTGCCGCCCGTGTCACGCGCGCACGGCATCCCTGGAGCGCTGGGCGTCTGCGCCGCCGTGAGCCTCGTCGCCGCCGTGCTGGCCGCCCTGTTCCTGGCCGAGCCGCCGCACGGCGCCCCCGGTTCGGGGGCCGCCCCGGCCGGCTCGCCGTACCGGCAGCCGGCCCTGTGGCGGGTGCACGCGACGAGCGCGCTGCAGGCGGTGCCGCAGATCGTGGTCAGCACGTACGGTGTCGCGTGCCTCGTCCACGTGTACGGCTGGGACGGGGTCCAGGCGGGACAGTTGTTCGGCGTGGCGGCGGTCGGCGGCGCCGCGGTGCGCATCGTGGTGGGGCGCTGGTCGGACCGGACGGGCCTGCGGATGGCGCCGCTGCGGCTCCTGACGTTCGGCAGCCTGGCGGTGCTCGCCCTGCTGCTGGCGGGCACCCTCACCGGGTCGTGGCCGGGCCCGGTGATGCTGGCGCTGGCCGCGGTCATCACCGTGGCGGGCAACGGCCTGGCGTACCTGGCGGCCGGGGAGCTCGCCGGGCCCGGGGCGGCCGGGCGGGTGCTGGGCACCCACAACACCATCCAGAACGTCGTCGCCCTCGCCGTGACCCCGCTGGCCGGCCTGCTGATCACGCGCGCGGGCTACTGGGCGGGGTTCGCGGCCGGGCTGGTGTGCGCGCTCGTCTCCGTCCCGGTCATCCCGGTACGCGGCGAGCGTGGCGCGCACACCGAGCCCACGAACGTCACCTGACCGGCACCGTCAGTGGAGCCAGGCCCGGCACCTTCAGGCCGCCGGGCCTGGAGCCAAGCCGGGCGCGGTCAGGCCGGCGGGGCCTGGAGCCAGGCGGCCGTGTCCGGGGGCAGGGCGTCGCCCGCCAGCGGCCCGCTCGCGAGCAGCACGCTCTCGTGCGGCGGCAGCCGTACGGCATCCGTGCCGCAGTTGAGCGCGCACACCAGCGACCCGCGCCGGAAGACCAGCGCGTCCTCGTGCGAGTCCAGCCACTCGATCGCGTGCGGGACGTCCTCCACCACCTCCCGGCGGCAGGCCAGCGCCGCCCGGTAGAACTCCAGCGTCGAGGCCGGGTCGCCCGTCTGGGCCTGGACGCTCAGCGCGCCGAACTCCTCGGGCTGCGGCAGCCACGGCCGCGTCCCGCCCGGCGAGAACCCGTGCGAGGGCCCGGACGCCTCCCACGGCAGCGGCACCCGGCAGCCGTCGCGGCCCGGCAGCTTGCCCTCCGACTGGAAGAACACCGGGTCCTGCCGCGCCTCCGGGGGAAGATTCTTCACCTCGGGGAGTCCGAGTTCCTCCCCCTGGTAGAGGTATGCAGACCCGGGAAGCGCAAGCATGGCAAGAAGTGCCGCTTTTGCCCGGGAGAGTCCGGTGCCTGGGTCGGCGGTCTCATAGCGGGTGCGGTGCCGTACGACATCGTGGTTGGACAGCACCCACGTGGCGAACGGCACGGTCGCCAGCGTGTCGTCGATCACCTTGCGGAACGCCGTCGCCGACCACGGCGCCTGCAGCCAGGCGAAGTTGAAGCTCTGGTGCAGCTCGTCCGGCCGGACGTAGCGGGCCAGGTCCTCGGGGTCGTCCGTCCACACCTCGCCCACGGCCATGCGCTCGCCCGGGTAGCCGTCGAGCAGCTTGCGCCACGACCGGTAGACCTCGTGCACCTCGGGCTGCCCCCACACCGGCGAGCGCGCCGCCCCGAACGCCTGCTCGTCCACCGCCGGCAGATCCGGCAGGTCCTCCGCCTTGTACAGGCCCATCGCCACGTCGATGCGGAACCCGTCGACGCCCCGGTCCAGCCAGAAGCGCAGGATGTCGAGGAACTCCTCGTGGACCTCCGGCTCCCGCCAGTTGAAGTCGGGCTGCCCCGGCGCGAACAGGTGGAGATACCACTGCCCGTCGGCCACCTGGGTCCAGGCCGGCCCCCCGAAGGTGGACTGCCAGTTGTTCGTCCGGTCGCGGAAGATGTAGCGCTCGCGCCGCTCGCCACGCAGCGCCGCCTGGAACCACGGGTGCTGGGAGGAGCTGTGGTTGGGCACGATGTCGACGAGCACCCGCAGCCCGAGCTCGTGCGCGTCGGCCACCAGCGCCTCGAAGTCCGCCAGCGACCCGAACAGCGGATCCACGCCACGGTAGTCGGCCACGTCGTAGCCGCCGTCGGCCATGGGGGAGGGGTAGAAGGGCGTCAGCCAGACGGCGTCGACGCCCAGGTCACGGAGGTACGGCAGGCGCTCCCGGATGCCGGCGAGGTCGCCGACGCCGTCACCCGAGGCGTCGGCGAAGCTGCGTACATAGATTTCGTAAACGACCGCGTCACGCCACCAGGGGATAGTCATGGGGCGGTCATGCCCGTTATGTGGGCGAGTTCACCAGGCTGTGGGCCGCGTACACCAGGTAGTCCCAGAGCCGCTTCTCCTGCTCCTCCGGCAGCTCCAGCGACTCGACGCCGTCGCGCATGTGCTTGAGCCAGGCGTCACGCTCGGCCTGGCCGATCACGAACGGCACGTGGCGCATGCGCAGACGGGGATGCCCGCGCTCCTGGCTGTAGGTGTTGGGCCCGCCCCAGTACTGGATCAGGAAACCCCGCAGCCGTTCCTCCGCGCCGGTGAGGTCCTCCTCCGGGTAGAGGGGACGGAGCAGAGGATCCTGGGCCACCCCCTCGTAGAAGCGGTGCACCAGCCGGCGGAACGTCTCCTCGCCCCCGACGGCCTCGTAGAAGGAGGTCTCAGTCACGGTGCAAGCCTACGCGCCGGGCGCCAGTGCGATGCCGGCGGTGTCGAGCGCGCTCTTGACCTTCAGCCGCATCTCCCGGGCGACCTGCGCCTGCCTGGAGGGCAGCGTCTTGGCCGAGATGCGGAAGACGATCGTGCTGTCGGACAACTGCTCGACGCCGAACACGTCGGGCCTCTCCACGATCACCGTCTCGCGGAACTCGGGGTCGTCCCACATGTCCTTGGCGATCCCCTCCAGCACGTCGCGCACCGCGCTCACGTCGGTGGCGTAGCCCACCGGGACGTCCACGTAGGCCCGTGACCAGCCCTGCGACTCGTTGCCGATCCGGGTGATGGTGCCGTTGCGCACGTACCAGACCCGGCCGTCGGCGTCGCGCAGCCGCGTGATCCGCAGCGTCACCGCCTCGACCGTGCCCACGGCGGCGCCCGCGTCGATCACGTCGCCCACGCCGTACTGGTCCTCCAGCAGCATGAACATGCCCGCGATGAAGTCCTTGACCAGCTCCTGCGCGCCGAAGCCGATCGCCACGCCCAGGATGCCGACGCTGGTCAGCAGCGGGGCGATGGGAATGGTCAGCCGGTCGAGCACGGTGAGCACGGCGGTGCCGAGGATGACGATCGAGGCGATGTGCTTCAGCACCGACCCCATGGTCTCGGCCCGCTGCTTGCGCCGCTCGTGGAGCAGGACGTCGATGCTCTCCGAGCCGGCGCCGGTGCGGCGGAACCGGGTCATGAGCGAGCCGCCGGTCGCGGCCCGGGTGACCACACGGGTGATGACCCGGTGGGAGATCTTCCGGATGACGACCGCGAGGATCAGGATCAGCACGATCGTGATCAGCGTCGCCGCCAGCGGCGCCCACGTCGCTCCCTTGAACAGCCCGGCCAGCGTGGAGCAGAGCAGCGTGTCACCGTCGCAGACGCTGGACATCTGCTGGTTCAGGCTGTCGAGGCTGGGGAGCACCGAGGTGGGTGAGGGAGAGGACGATGGCGCCGGCGTCGCCAGGAACACTGGGAGAATCCCCCTTCGGGAAAGCGGGAAAGCGGTTCGGTCGGCGGATCTGGACCGATTCGATCCACAAGATACCGCCGACCGAACCGGCCGCCGTCACATCACGCCGGGGAAGACGGGGTCATCAGAGCCCGGGGCCGCGGAGGGCGGGGCCTGACGCTCCGGTGACGGGCGGCCCGGCAGGGGCGCGCACCCGGAAGCGCGTCCCTGCCGTTTCTCCCGGGGCATGCGCCCCGGGACCCTCCGGTCTGACCCGGAGGGCGCTTCGCGAACTGAATGGAACCGGCGGGACGGCCAGGGACCCCCGCGAACGGGAGGCCCTCCGCACCGGCCGCCCCGCCGGCTCCGCGAAGCCGCGGTGGGCGCGGTGAGCCGTGGTGGCTGCGCTCCACCCGGATCACCGCCTGTGTCATTCGCCCACCGCGGCAAGCACCCGGGCGACCTTCGTCGCCGCACCAGCCGGGTCCTCGGCCGTGTGCATCCGCTCTCCCCAGGACCAGCAGTACCACCAGTCCGGTAGGTCGGAGACCGCGGTCGGCCGACAGGTGACGTTCTCCGACAGGCTCGTCGCGTTCGGGTTGATCACCCGTACGAACAGCCGGCCGGTCTGGGTGCGGACCACGCGTGCGAGCAGACCGCGTGCGTCGAGCTCCGTGACCAGACGCTCCAGGTGCTCGAAGTCGTCGTCCCCCACCTTTCGTCCCTCCCTCGCTCGTTGCTGGTGCGCCAAAGATGACTCAACTGAGCGGGCTACGCAACGAGCACATCCCGATCACAGGGAGTGGCTATTCACTCGTGGGTTGTAAGAAACAGTCCGCTGGAGGACGATCCTTAACCGTAAGCTTCAAGAGGACGTTTTCTTCCCGTCCACAATGGTCCATAGTCTAGGGTAGGCGCTCTGCAACCCAGAGACTACGCTCAGTGATCGGTCACGGATCGTACGGGACGTGTGTGAGAGGGGCCGGGATGTCCGGCAGGCAGCACAGGGAAACGGAGATGGCGCGGCGCATCCGGGCCAGGGGTCTCGCCGCCGGCCGCACGCCTGCTCAGATCGCCGAGGAGATACACGAGGCCTGCTCACCCCAGTTCGGCACGACGCGGATCAAGGGCCATCGCCTCTCCCATGGCATCGCCCTCGCCGACGTCATCGAGCAGGTGCGCGCCCTGTTCGAGCGTGAGGCCAAGCCGGCGCCGGGCATCGGCGAGACCCTGCTGTCGGCGTACGAGAGCGGCCTGAAACGCCCCGGCCCCGAATACCTCCACTATCTGTGCACCGTCTACCGCGTCGAGCCCGCCGCCCTCGGCTACGAGGGCCCCTGCATCTGCGGTCACGGGCACCGCGGGCCCGCCGCGGCCACGTTCGAGGTCGCGGACGGCGCGCAGCTCTCGGTCGACACCCGGGCGCCGCGGGTCAGGCCGTCCGGTGACGAGGAGGCGCCGCACGAGGGCCAGGAGGACGAGAACATCCTGCGCCGCACGCTGCTCCAACTGCTCTCCGACAAACCGCCGGCGAAGCTGGACGGACCGGCGCTCGGCGCCCTGGAGGGCATCAGGCGGCGCATGGACGAGACGCTCGTCCGCGCCACGGTCTCGCCGGCCATGCTCGACCAGTGGGAGGAGGTCACGCAGGGCTTCGGCCGGCAGTACACGACCACCGCCCCGCTGCGGCTGCTGTGCGACGTGGTGCTGGAGCTGAGCGCCGTCCGCAACGCGATGCACCACCGCCAGCCGATCGACCTGCAGGAGCGCCTGTGCCGCATGGCCGCGCAGCTCGCCGGTCTCAGCGGCATGATCATGATCAATCTGGGCGACCACCGCCTGGCGCGCTCGTTCTTCCGCACCGGCCGCATCGCCGCCGACGAGACCGGCGACCGCGCGCTGCGCGCCTGGGTGACGGCCCGCGAGTCGCTCGTCCCGCTCTACTACGGCGACGCCCGCGAGGCGCTCAACCTGGCCAAGAAGAGCCGCGACCTGGCCGGCACCGTCCCGTGCGCCGCGCAGGCCATGGCGCCGGTCGTGGAGGCCCGCGCGCTGGCCATGCTGTCGGGCACCGACAGCAAGAAGGAGATCGTCGACCAGGCCAAGCGGGCCCTGGCGCGGGCCCGCAACGCCTTCAGCCACATCAAGGGCGACGAGCGCGAGGACATGGCCTTCGGCTACACCGAGCGCCAGCTCTACTTCTACCAGGGCGACGTGCTCACCAAGCTCGGGCAGACGCTGGAGGCCGAGGTGGTGCTGGAGCAGGCCCTCGACAAGTACCAGGATCACATCCTCGACCAGACGCTGATCAGGCTCGACCGGGCGCAGTGCCGCCTCATCGAGGGCGACGTCACCGAGGCGCTGCAGATCGGCACCGAGGCCCTGAAGCTGCTCGGCCCCGAGTACCGCACCGAGTTCATCATGCGTCCCGCGCTCGCCTTCGAGCAGGCGGTCATGCAGCGCGACCGCAACCACCCGGGCCTGGCCGGCTACCGGGAGCAGCTACGCCCGGAGCAGGTCGCGAACGAAGGAAAGGCCGGTGCATGAACCTGAAGATCCGCCGTTACCGCTGGTCCGACCTGGACACCATCCTGGCGCTGCACCAGATCTGCCTGGCCCAGGTCGGCCTGTTCCCCGGTGACGGGGTCTACTACGACGACGACTTCCCCCGCATCCAGGAGCTCTACCTGGTCTGCGGCGGAGACTTCCTCGTCGGCGAGGTGGACGGCCGGGTCGTCGCCATGGGGGGCCTGCGGCCCATCGACTGCGGCCGGGCCGAGATCTGCCGGCTGCGCGTCCACCCCGACTACCAGCGGCGCGGTTACGGCGCCGCGATGCTGACCGCCCTGGAGAGACGGGCGGTCGCGCTGGGCTTCCACAGCGTCCGCGGCGACACCACGCTGCGCCAGGAGGCCGCCCTCGCGCTGTACGCGCGGCAGGGGTGGCGGGAGATCTCCCGCGCCCGCGTCGGTGACCTCATCGTGGTGTACGGCGAGAAGCGGCTCGTGCCCGCCGCCGTCCTCGACGCCTGACCGCGCCCCGGTCCCTCTCGCGCCGTTCCCCCGCGCCGTTCTCCCGCACCGTTCCCCCGCACCGCTCTTTCGCACCGCCGCCGCCGGACGTCCGGCGGCGGCGGGAGGCGTGTGGGGCCTCCGGGCAAGGGGGTGACGGGAGAAATGAGGGATTCGATCACGTCTGCGGATATGGATGTACGAGCCCCCGAGTGAGCCTCTTCACTCCCGGTGGTAGAGGAGCATCCCCGGCTGCTCGGAGTACATCCGCGGCTGCGTTTCGTAGTGAGATGCTTCCGCCATGGCAGTCGTGGCCGCTCCCCGACCCCTCCTGGGAGCCGTGCTTCTGTTGTTCGTCAGCGCCGCATGGGGGTCGGCGTTCCCGCTGATGAAGCATCTCATCGACCGGTTACCGGTGGAGGATCTGCTGGCCGAGCGTTACGCCATCGCGGCGCTGACGCTCCTCCTCCTGCGTCCCGGCACGCTGCGGGGGCTCGCGTGGCGCACGTGGGGGAACGGGATCGTCCTGGGGGTCATGTTCGGCGTCGGCCAGATGGGGCAGGCCGTCGCCCTCCACAGCATTCCTTCGGCCGTGTCGGGGTTCGCCGTCGGATGCAGTGTGATCTTCACGCCCATCCTGGCGCTCGTGCTGTACAGGACGCGCATGCCCGTCCGGGTGTGGGTGGGAGTCGCGCTCGCGCTGGCGGGCATGACGGTCTTCACGCTCCTGCGCGGCGGTGCCGAGGGCCCGATCTCGCTGCCGGCGCTCGCCGTCACGCTCGCCGCCGCGGCCCTGTACGCGGGGCACACGCTGCTCCTCGCCCGGCTCACCCGCACCCGTGAAGGCTTCAACGCCTACGCCCTGACCGTCATCCAGCTGGCCACCATCGGACTCATGACGGGCGGCTACGCGGTCCGCGACGGGTTGAGCCTGCCGGCCGGCCCCTCCGACTGGGTCGCGCTGGGCCACCTGTCGGTGGTGTCGTGCGCGCTGGGGTTCCTCGCCCGCTCCTACGGCCAGGCGCACGTGGCCGCCGTGCCCAGCGCGGTGCTCATGTCGTCGCAGCCGCTGTGGGTGGCGGCGATCGCGGTGATGTGGTTCCACGAGCCGGCGGACTGGAGCATGGCCCTCGGCGGCGGCCTCATGGGGGCGGCGATGCTGCTGGCGGTGCCGTCGCGCACGAGCGGGTCCCCGCGCCCGGCATCCGTCCAGCGGGTGGAGCCGCCACGGCCCGTTCAGGAGGAGGCGTCGCGCAGGGGTCACCTGCTCGCCGTGTCGCGCCAGGCGTCGAAACGGCTGGCCGACCTCAAGATCAAGCGGGACGGCCCGGCGGACGAGTCCGCAGTCGGGGTGGAGGAGCCGCAGGCGCCGTCCGCGCCGCCGGGCGCCGCTCAGGTGTGCGTCGACACCCAGGCATGCCGGCTGCAGACGCACCAGATCAAGGGCAGCGGCCAGCCCAGCCTGGACCGGCTCATCCAGCGGGCGACGATCATCGTCCGGGCCAGGAACCTGCCCGGCCCCGGCTGCTGCCAGTCGGTCACGCTGGCCGGTCGCTGTCTGTGCTCGCTGATCCAGGAAGCCGAGAAGAACGGAGAGGCGGCGAAGTCGTGCTGGTTTCGGCCCGGCTGAGCGGCTGTTAATCACCGAATAAACAGCGTATTAGCTATTACCCACTAACTTATACGCTCTAAACCTTGATAATCGTTGAAGTGCCCGAATAATGGTGGATTAGTCCCAACGGAGGGGTAGGACACCATGAAGCGCATCGTCGTGCACAAACCGGGCTCAGCGAAGCTCACGGGGACCGCGAGCGTCATCCACAAGGGGTGACCCGAAGCGGTTCTCACCGCCGGGTGCAGAGTGATCCGCCGGTCGAAACGGGGGCTGTGCGGCTGCTGATGCCGATGATCGACGGGCACCGCCGGCCCCATGGCCCCTACACCGTCGCCTCCGCACTGCTGCACCACCTCGTGCCGGCCGTCGTGGAACGTTCCCCGGAGCTGGTCGCCGCCCATGACATCGAGATCCGGGCGGCGGCCCCGGGGCTCGGCGACCTGGTCCCCGCCAGGCGCGTGACCGTCGACGCGACCCTGCCCGAGGACGAGCGCATCCTCGTGCCCGCGCCCCGCCGTACGCTGCGGCTGGCCAACGGGCTCACCGAGTTCGTCCGCGAGGCCGTGCCGCCCGGACGCGTCCTGGTGGTGTGCAACGGCGCCGAGACCGACCCGACGGACGCCGAGCTGCTCGACGTCATGACCCGCCGCATCCCGCCCGGCGTGCTCACCATCGTCGTGTACGAGGGCGGCCCCGAACCGGCGCCCGACCCCCGCGGTCCCGCCGAGCTGTGGCAGGTCGTGGACCGGTGCGTCCACGAGGGGTTCCTGCACGCCGTGACCGAGCTCGGTCCGCGAGGGCTGGAGGCGGCCGAGCCGGGGGGTGAGCTGTGGTGGCGCTTCGCGCAGCGCACCGCGACGGCCCTCGGCGGCCTCGGCCGTACCGAAGAGGCGCGCGAGGTGTGGGCGCGGGCCCGCAGGTGCAGCCAGGACCCGGCGGTCCACGCCGCCGCCGCGTACGGCCTGGCGATGCTCGACGCCCGGGACCCCGACCCGGGGCGGCGCGACCTCGCCCGGGCACGGGAGTGGGTCAACGAGGCCATCGCCATCTCGACGCTGCTGCCCGACCCGTACGAGCGGGCGTTCAAGCTGGGCTTCGACCGCAACGGCCTGGCGCTCGTGGAGCTGCGCGAGGGGCGGCCGGAGGCGGCGCTCGCGCTGGTGGAGTCGGCCCTGGAACTGGCCGGCGAGCTGGGGGAGCGGCATCCGCTGCACCGCATGGTGCTGCACGCCAACCGGGGCCGGCTGCTCGCCATGCTGGGCCGTACCAAGGAGGCGCTCGCCGAGTACACCGCGGCCATCGCCCTCGACCCCGGCTTCCCCGACCACTACCTGGACCGGGGCAACCTGCTGGCCCGGCTCGGCCTCCCGGACGAGGCGCTGGCCGACTACGAGAGCGCCATCCGGGCCGGCCCGCCGATGCCCGAGGCGTACTACAACCGCGCCGAGCTGCGGATCGCCCGCGACGACACGGACGGCGCGCTGGCGGACCTGGGGCACGTGCTGGAGCTCGACCCCGGCTACGTGGACGCGTACATCAACCGGGCCGGGCTGCTGGCCGCCCTCGAACGCGACGAGGACGCCTGGGCCGACGTGCGCGCCGGACTCGCGCTGGCCCCCGGCGACCCGCACCTGCTCGTCGTCCTCGGGCAACTGGAGACGGCCGCCGGCAGGCTGGAGGAGGCGCGCGCGACGCTGGACGGCGTCCTCGCCCGGGCGCCGTGGCTGGCGGCGGCGTGGGGCAACCGCGGGGTGCTGCGGTTCGCGGAGGGCGACGCGGAGGGGGCCGTGGACGACCTCTCGCACGCGATCGGCCTCGACCCGCATCCTGACCTGTACGCCAACCGGGCGGTGGCGCTGCGCTCGCTCGGCCGTACGGCGGAGGCGGGGGCGGACGAGGAACACGCGGAATCGCGGAATCGCTGATCCGCGTCGCGCCGCGGCGGCTGGCAGCATGGCGGCATGACCGAACGATGCGCTCCAGGGTTCGGCATCGGCCGTGTCCGCGCGCGGGTGGGACGGGCGGCGGCGGTGTTCGCGGCGCTGGGCGTGCTGTGGTGGGCCAGCGTCCGCATGGCCTGGACGGCGGTCGGCTGCGACGACTGGGGTTGCCTCGCGCCGGTCTCGGGGCTGGCGGCCCTCGTCACGGCCGTGGTGCTCGCGGGCGGGGGATGGGCCCTCGACCGCGTGGCGGTGCGCCCCGGCCGCCGGACGGCCGGGGTGGCGGCCGGAGTGCTGGTCTCGCTCGCGCTCCTCGGGCAGGTCCTGCCGTCGTGGGCCTGGCCGCCCGCACACGCGGTGCTGTCGGCGACGGCGTTCGCGGCAGCGGGCGGGGTGGCGGCCTACCTCACGGCGCCCGAGCCGCCCGGACGCTGGAAGCTGGCCCTCGTCCTCGCCCTGGCGGTCCTGCCGCCGGCGACGCTCGTCCTTCTGTGGACGACCGGCTCGTGACGTGTCGGCTCATAACGCGTGACATCCGGCGACGGTGGGCGCGATGTCCGGCGACGGTGGGACTGACGTCCGGCGACGGTAGGACTACGGTAGGGCGGGTGGGCTTCGACGAGCTGCTGCGAGAACTCCAGCCGGGCGCCGGCGCGCAGGCCGCCGGCATCAGACGCGGCTACGGGGGGCCGCCTCCGCGATCCCTGGCCATCAGGTCGGGCCCGGACCGGCTGCGCTGCGCCTCCCTGCTGAAACCGCTGTACGCGTGGGCGACGGCCGAACTGGTCGGCGACCACGAGCGGTGGCGCCGCCACGCGGAACCGGCCGTGGTCGTCTCCTCCAACACCGACACGCTCGCCCTGTGGCTGTCCGCCGGCCCGCGTGCCGTGCTCGACGGCATCCACCGGCGCACCGGTGTCCGGTGGGCGCCCCCTAACGGCGACCCGTCGAGGTTCGGGTCCGTGGAGGTGTCCGCCGCCGAGGTCGCCGCCGCGTACGCGGAGCTGGCCCAGGCGGCCCTGGCGGGCGAGCCGGTGGCGGGCGCGATCCTGGAGTGGATGCGGCTGGTGGGCGGCGACCAGACGTTCGGCGCCCGTGAGGCGCTCGCGGCGCCGGAGGCGGCGGTCAAGTGCGGCTGGTACGGCGGGCTGGAAGAGACGTGCCTGCGCACCCATGCCGTGGGCGTACTGACCCCGGAGGCGAACCGGGTGGTGGTCGTGGTCGGAATGACCGCGCAGCCGTACACCGACGAGCTCGAACGCGACATCTACCAGGCGCGGGTGGCCGAGGGGCTGCCGGTCGAGGCGGAGCACGAGAAGGCGGGCGGCGCGCTGCTGCGCGGCCTGCTGCGCACCACCCTG
Source organism: Nonomuraea sp. NPDC050691 (assembly GCF_040654455.1). Classification (NCBI taxonomy): domain Bacteria; kingdom Bacillati; phylum Actinomycetota; class Actinomycetes; order Streptosporangiales; family Streptosporangiaceae; genus Nonomuraea; species Nonomuraea sp. NPDC050691. The sequence continues at coordinate 9,948 of NZ_JBFAIA010000133.1, read as the reverse complement.
ACCGAGCTGGGGGAGACGGCCGGCGGCTGAGACCGGCGAGACATGGGGCATGATTGCCGGGACTCCTGGCGATGTGCGAGTGCCACTGGCGATGCGGGATTCGCCACGAGTCCTGACGATGCGGGATTCGCCACGAGTCCTGGCGATGCGGGATTCGCCACGAGTCCTGGCGATGTGAGGGAGAGCGCGTGAAGCTGACGGTGCTGGGTGGATGCGGGGCGTGGCCCGCGGCGGGCCAGGCGTGCAGCGGCTACTTGGTGGAGCACGACGGGTACCGGGTGCTGATCGACCCCGGGTACGCGACGCTGCCCCGGCTGCTGGAGTCGACGGCTGCCGAGGCCGTGGACGCGGTGCTCGTCAGCCACGGCCACCCCGACCACTGCGCCGACCTCAACCCGCTGCTGCGCGCCCGCGCGCTGGGCGACGCCCCGCCGGCCGCGCTGCCGGTGCACGCGCCGCCCGGAGCGCTCGACGTGGTGCTCACCCTGGACCGGCCCGGCATGCTGGCGTCCAGCTACGTGCTGTACGAGCTGGCGCCGGGCGCGCCGGTGGAGCTCGGACCGTTCCGGGTGGACGCCTGGTCGTTGCCGCACCACGTGCCGAACGCCGGGCTACGGCTCACCGCGGGCGGCCGGGTGCTCGCCTACACCGGCGACACGGGGCCCGCCGCTGAGCTGACCGAGCTGGCGCGCGACGCCGACCTGCTGCTGGCGGAGGCGACCTATCCCGAGCGGGTGCCCGAGGAGGACGCGCCGTTCCTGTCGAGCGCCCTGGACGCGGGCCGTACGGCGTCGCGGGCTGGAGCGGCCCGGCTGGTGCTCACCCACCTGTGGCCGGACACCCTGCCCGAGCCGGCGCTGGAGGCGGCGGCCAAGGAGTACACGGGGGAACTCGCGGCGGCCTCCGGCGGGCTCACGATCTCGTTCTGACCGTCATCCCGCCCTTGCGATCCTGGGGCGTCGCGTCAGCGTTTCATGGCGCCGTCCGCGATGGCGTCCGCGGCCTCGCCGATCGCCATGCCGACGATCTCCAGTCGTCGTACCAGCTCACGCTGCTTGAGGGCGTCGGCGGTGATCTCGCCGGAGAAGATGCGGGAGATCTCGTACTGGTACATCCGCCGGATCTGCCCGCCCATCTTCTTGGCCTCCAGGGCGTCGTGCACCACGGCCGACGGACGGGAGGCGAGGTCGCGCACCGCGTTCTCCAGGGCGTCGATCCCGGCGATCACCTGGTCGAGGAGGGGGCTGAAGCGGATCTGGTCCGGCACCCGGTACAGGTGCGACTCGCGGACGAAGTCGCGCAGCGAGTCCAGCACGTCGTCGATGGAGCGGGAGAGCCGGAACAGGTCCTCCCGGTCGATGGGGGTGACCAGGGCGTTGCGCAGCTCATCGACCAGGCGGCGGCGCTCCTCGTCACCGAGGTGCTCGATCGTGCGCATCTGCTCGTGCGCCCCGGTCCGGCCGACCTCGCCGCCGATCATGGCCATGGCCAGCCAGGCGCCCTGCTTGGTCGCCTCCAGCTGGCCGAGCAGGGCCTCCGTCAGCGCGCTGTCCATCCGGCCGGTCATGAGATCGCGGATGCGCCGAAGTCGCTTCATCACACTCCTTACACGGCTCGCGCCGCATCAAGCTCATCAGGGTTATGCCCGCTCAGGCACGCAGGCTGGGGACAGGGGCATGGGGTCAGGTCGAGGAGAGGATGAAGGCGACGGTGCCCGCCAGCAGGGCGCTCGCCGGCAGGGTGAGCAGCCAGGCCACGACGATCTTGACGGCGGCGTACCAGCGCACCCGTCCGCCGCCCGTGGCCATGCCCGCCCCGATGAGGCCGCCCGCCACGGACTGCGTCATGCTCACCGGCATCCCGAGCAGCGCGCAGGCGATCACGGCCGTGCCCGAGGCGAGCTCCGCCGACACGCCGTGCAGCGGGCGGGAGGCGATGATCTCCTGGCCGAGGGTGCGGCCCGCCCTGGGCAGGCCGTACAGCGCGCCGAGCCCGAACAGGACGGCGACCAGCGACGTGTACGGCAGCGGCGCGCCCGAGAAGCCCAGTGCGATCATGAACACGGCGAGCATCTTCTGGCCGTCGTTGGCGGCGTAGGCGACGGTCTGGAGCAGGAATCCCACCCAGTGCCAGCGTCCCAGCCCCCGCGCGCTGGACCAGCGCACCAGCAGGTGCGCGACGCCCCACGCCACCACCCCGCCGACGAACGGCGCCGCCAGGCCGAAGGCCAGCACCAGCGCGACCGCCCCGGCCGAGACGGGCAGCCCCCAGCCGATCCCGGCCCCGGTGAGGCCGCCGACGATGGCCAGCGTGAGGCTCGTCGGACGGCCCTTCGCGCTCAGCACGGTGACGACGGTGAGGGCGGCGAGCACGGCGACCGTCATCGCGGTCCGCCCGCCGGGTCCGTCGAACGTGGCCAGCCGGTGCACGAACGTCCGCGCCACCGCCTGGGTCGCCAGCGGCACCAGCGCCACCATGACGACCAGAGCCAGGATGCCGGTGGCGGGACGTACCGTGGGCAGCTTGAGTCCCGTGGCGAGGAGCGCGCCCCCGTCGTTCATGCCGGTGACGAGAGCGAACAGGCAGGCGACGGCGACCAGTACGGCGAAGTCCAACGGTGAGTGTGCCTCCGTTCCGGCCGGCGCCCGCGATCGGTGTCGCCTGACGCATACCCGTGATCGGCTCGTTGATGGATGAACCTCTATTTTGCTGGAGAACCGGGTTCGATGGGACTTGTGTGGCGGGGCGTCCGGAGGGGGCATCGGCCGGGGTCGGAGTGACGGGTACGCTCGTTAGACGCGCGAATCGTGCCGAGTGTTGTGCCCCAGGTGCCGAAGGGCCGGGTGGGCCTGGCCATCGGGCGGTAACCTGCCCGGGTCGGCATCGACCGCGCCCAGCCATCCCACGTCCGCGAAAGTAATGACATGAGCCCAGCCGAGTACGTCCTGACCCTGTCGTGTCCCGACCGGCCAGGGGTGGTGGCCGCCGTCTCCGGGCTGCTGGCCGGGCACGGTTGCAACATCACCGAGAGTCAACAGTTCGGCGACCAGGCCGCGCGGCGCTTCTTCATGCGCGTCCAGTTCACCTCGCCGCTGGCCGAGGACGAGGTCAGGGCGGCGTTCGCCGTGCTCGCGCCGGAGTTCGGCATGGAGTTCGAGCTGCGCGACAGGGCCAGGAAGCCGCGGGTGCTCATCATGGTGAGCAGGTTCGACCACTGCCTCAACGACCTGCTCTACCGGGTGCGCAAGAAGACCCTGGACATCGAGGTCGTGGCCGTCGCCTCCAACCATCCCGACCTGCGCCCGCTCACCCAGTCGTACGGGATCGACTACCACCACCTGCCGATCACCCCGGAGACCAAGCCCCGGCAGGAGGCCGAGGTGCTGGCGCTGGTGGAGCACTACCAGGTCGACCTCGTGGTGCTGGCCCGCTACATGCAGGTGCTGTCGGAGGACCTGTGCGCCAAGCTGGCGGGCCGGGCGATCAACATCCACCACTCGTTCCTGCCGTCGTTCAAGGGCGCCAAGCCGTACCACCAGGCGCACGACCGGGGCGTGAAGCTGATCGGCGCGACCGCGCACTACGTCACGTCCGACCTGGACGAGGGGCCGATCATCGAGCAGGAGGTCGCCCGCGTCAACCACAGCCACTCGCCGGAGGACCTCGCCGCCATCGGCCGTGACGTGGAGTGCGTGGCGCTGGCCAGGGCCGTGCGCTGGCACGCCGAGCAGCGGGTCCTGCTCGACGGCCACAAGACCATCGTCTTCCCCCGCTGATCCCCGAAGAGGCCGGAATGCCCGCGCCGAAGCGTGTCCGGTCACGGCGGTACGCTCCGACGTCTCCCGTGACGGGCGCCGCACGGGCTCCCGTGAGGAGAAGGAGCGATCGTGAAGTACATGATCATGCTGTACGGCTCGCAGCGCGACCACGACCTGCTGGCCGGCAAGCCCGCCGAGGCAGGGGAGCCCGAGTGGACCGCCGAGGACGTGGCCGCGATGTACGCGTTCATGGGGCGGTGGAACCAGGAGCTGGTCGAGTCCGGCGAGTTCGTCGACGCGCGCGGCCTGGCGGCTCCGGTGCACACCCGGCGGGTCCAGGGGCTGCGCGACGGCGTGCCGGTCGTGACCGACGGGCCGTACCCGGAGACCGAGGAGGTGCTCGCCGGGTACACGATCGTCGAGTGTGACAGCTTCGACCGGGCCACGGAGATCGCGGCCCGCATCGCGACGTGCCCCCATCCGGGAGGTGACACGTCGGGCCTGTACGTGGACGTGCGGCCGATCGACGAGGGCCCCGGCGCCGCACTCGACGACTGACCTCCGACGCGCCCGCTCGACACCGAGCCTACGACGCGCCCGCACGGCGCCAAGCACACGACACATGACACCCGGCGCCGGCACGGGCCGTCGCCTCGGCCGGCCGGTCTCCCCGGCCGGCCGGTGCGACGGCTACAGCCCGGTGTGGCGGGCCAGGAAGGTGAGGGTGTCGGCCGACAGGTCCACGGTACGGCTGATCGAGCGGGCCCCGTGTCCCACCTCGGCCTCGTTGCGCAGCAGGATCGGCCGGTCCGACGTGGACGCGTGCTGCAGCGCCGCGCACATCTTCCACGCGTGCAGCGGGTGGACCCGCGTGTCCGACTGGAACACGGTGAACAGCACCGCCGGGTACTCCACGCCCTCGCGCACGTGGTGGTACGGCGAGTACGACCACAGCCACCCGAACTGCTCGGGGTCCTCGGCCGAGCCGTACTCGACGTTCCAGGTGGCCCCCAGCCCGAACAGCTCGTAGCGCACCATGTCGAGCAGCGGGGCCGAGCAGGCCACGGCCGCGTACAGGTCGGGCCGCTGCGTCAGCGCGGCGCCGACGAGCAGGCCGCCGTTGGAGCCGCCGGAGACGGCGAGCTGCTCGCGCGTGGTGACGCCGGTGGCGATGAGGTGTTCGGCCGCCGCGTGGAAGTCGTCGAAGACGTTCTGCTTGTGGGCGAGCATGCCGGCGCGGTGCCAGTCCTCGCCCTCCTCGCCGCCGCCCCGCAGGTTGGCGATGGCGTACACGCCGCCCGCCTCGACCCAGGCCAGGATGGACGCGGAGTAGCCGGGGGTCATCGACAGGCCGAAGCCGCCGTAGCCGTACAGGATGGTGGGCCGCGGCCCCTCGGCGTCGACCGGGGAGATGACGAGCATCCGCACCTCGGTGCCGTCCTTGGAGCGGTAGACCTCCTGGGAGGTGCGCACCCGCGGCACCTCGACCGCGCCCGGGGAGGCCGCCCACAGCGTGGTCTCGCCCGTGCGGGCGTCGTAGCGCTGGATGGTCGGCGGCGTGGTGTTGTCGGTGTAGCCGAACCACGCCTCGAACCCGCCCTCGGGCCGCTCCGACAGGCCGCCGATCGAGCCGAGGCCCGGCGTGGGTACCTCGCCCAGGCGCTCGCCCGTGGCCAGGTCGTGCACGGAGATCTCGCTGATGGCGTGGCGGGTCCAGCTCACCAGCATGACCGGGCGTTCCAGGTCGTCGAGGATGGCGAAGTCGGACAGCACCGCCTCGGGGTCCTCGGGGATGAGGTCGCGCCACCCGCCGGCTCCGGGCGTCGCCGGGTCGGTGACGCAGACGCGGCCGCGGGACGCGTCGCGGTCGGTGTGGACGTACAGCAGGCCGTCGCGGCCGAACGTCAGCCCGGTCTGCGCGTCCACGCCCTCCTGGACGACCACGAGCTCGGGCCGCTCCGGCGGCGAGGAGGTCAGGTCGGCCACCCACAGGTCGTTGCGCGGAGCCGTGCCCTCGTGGGCGGAGACCTGCAGCCAGCGGCCGTCGCGCGAGACCGAGACGCCGTAGTAGTTGGTCATCTTCAGGCCCTGCCCGAAGATCATGACGTCGTCCTCGGTGGACGTGCCGAGCCGGTGCAGGTAGACGCGGCGGTGGAACTGCGACTCGTTCTCCGGCACCTCGGTGCTCGGCAGGCGCCGCACGTAGTAGAACGCCTCGCCGCCCGGGAGCCAGGCCACGGGGGAGTAGCGGCAGCGGTCGATCGGGCCCTCGACGCGGGAGCCGGTCGCGACGTCGATGACGTACAGGACCGACTCCTCGGTGCCGCCCACCGAGATCTGGTACGCCAGCAGGCGCCCCTCCTTGTCGGGCTGGACCGCGTCGAGCGTGGTCAGCCCGGACGGGTCGAGCTCCATGGGATCGATCAGCGCCCGCTCCGTGCCGTCGGGGTCGGCGACGTAGTAGACCGCGTGCTCCTGGTCGGGCGTGCGGCGGCTGAAGAACGCGCGCCCGCCGCGCCAGGCCGGCGTGCCCACCGACCCCGACCTGAGCAGCTCGCCGATGCGCTCCCTGAAGCGCTGCGGCCCGCTCTCCCGCTTGAACAGGTCGGCCTGAGCCAGCAGCCAGCCCTGCGTCTCGGGGCTGTCGGGATCCTCCAGCCAGCGGTAGGGGTCGGGGACGGGCGTCTCGTGCAGGACGTCGGCGGTGTCCGCACGGCGCGCGGTGGGATACGGCTCTCGCGTCATGCCCCGAACCCTACTGCGAAGGAACGCGCGTAAAGTCCGGGTGTTACGGGCATAAAACGTATCGTGCGTCCCTCTGGTCATTCCGGGCTGGAGGTTATGGGGTGGCGGGGACCACGCGGGAAACGCCAAACTGGGTGACAGGACGGTGCCGTGGTGTCCATCCGCTGGACCGTCCGGCGGAGGTCCACGTGACGGAAGCATCCATGCCCCAGGAGGGGCCGACAGCCGGGACATGCCATGGCATGTCCCCTTTGATACGCGCGCGGCGGGATGGGGCCCGATGATGCGCCAGGTCCTGCTGCTGAATGCCACCTACGAGCCGCTCACCACTTTGTCCCTGCACCGGGCCATCGTGCTGGTGCTGCGGGAGAAGGCCGACGTCGTGCACCGAGACGGGCGGGGCGCGGTCCTGCGCTCGGCCAGCCGTACGCTGGACGTGCCCTCGGTGATCCGGCTCCGGCGATACGTCCGCATCCCCTACCGATCACGCATCCCCCTGACGCGGGCCGCGCTCATGCGCCGCGACGACTACCGCTGCGCCTACTGCGGCCAGCGGGCCGAGACCATCGACCACGTCATCCCGCGTTCCCGTGGCGGGGCCCACACGTGGGAGAACTGCGTGGCCTCGTGCACGACGTGCAACCACCGTAAGGCCGACAAGTACCTGGAGGAGCTGGGGTGGGCGCTTCGCGTCACCCCGGCGGTGCCACGGGGCGCCCACTGGAGGTTGATCGGCGCCTCGCTCGTCGGCGACCCCCAATGGGCGCCCTACCTGGAAGAGGCAGCGTAGCCCCTGGGCCCGCACCCCCGAGGTGCGGGCCCTTCGCTCATCGGCTCATTCGGCGGGCAGCTCGTCGGTCCATTCGGCGTCGATCGTCACCCCCTCGCCGTCGGTGAAGCCGACTCCTCCGGTGAGGGGCACCCATACGGGCGTGTCGCGCACCCGCGCCGTGTCCGGGTCCACGACGACCTCGCGGTCGCCGCCGGACAGCGGAACCCGCAGGCGCCGCCCGCCGCCGCTCTCGCCGAGGTCGGTGACGCCCGGCCGGGCGGCGAGCGCCCGGTAGGCCGCGGCACGGACCTGGGGCGTGACCGGCGCCTCGCTGACCAGCGAGATCAGCGTCTCCACGGCGAAGCCGTCCAGCTCCTTCTCGCTCGGCGCCCCCGCGCTGGTGCGGATGCCGCTGCCCGCGACGGCCGACCGCAGCCGCGTGTAGAGGGCGTCCTCGTCGGCGGGCAGCCCGCGCAGCTCGTCGAAGCTCATGCGCAGCGGCCCCACATTGAACGGCTGGGGTTTGGTGGTGAAGCGGAAGAGCTTCCCGTTGCCCTTCAGGCCCTTGCCCTTGATCCAGAACTGCCCGTCCCGCCGGTACCAGTACTCACTCGGCGGTCGGCTGCCCACGGTGACCGTGATGTGCCAGTACGTTCCCGAGCCCTCCGGGGTGCGCTCCGCGGTGGTGGCGGCCACCAGCAGGACGTCGCGCGCGGTCGTGACCGCGGGTGGCGGCCCGCCGGGACGGCCGACGGCGATCACGGCCGCGGCGGCGACGGCCGCTGCGGCCACCGGGACCAGCAGCCAGCGGGCCCGCCGCCGGGGGAGCCGGCCGCCCATCCCGGCGCGGAGCTGCTGCCGCCGCCGGGCGACCACCTCGGGGGACGGCTCCGGCTTGGCGAGCAGGGTCCGGATCTCGCGCAGGTCATCCATGGTCGTCCTCCTTGGCCATCACCTGATGGATCTTCTTGCGGGCACGGTTGAGCCGGGACCCGACGGTCCCGTAGGAGACGCCGAGAGCGTCGGCCACCTCCTGGTGCGTGAGCTCCGCCAGGTAGACCAGCGTCACCACGTCGCGCTCGCCCCGGTTGAGCGCGGCAAGGGCGCCGGCCAGGCGGGGCGCCATGCGCCGCGCCGCCAGGGACTCCACGACGCGGGCCTCGTGACTGTCGGCGGGAGGCTCGGCGCCGGTACGGGCCAGCGCCCGGTAGTGGCGGGCCTCCTTGCGCCGGTGGCGGGCGATCAGGTTCGTGGCGATCCCGAACAGCCAGGGCCGCAGCCCCCCGCGCGCGGGGTCGAAGCGCCCGCGATCGCGGAAGGCCAGGCAGAACGTCTCCGCCGCGATGTCCTCACCGTCCTGCACGTCCAGGCGGCCGGCCGCGTACAGGTACACCTCGCGGAAGTACCGGTCGTAGACGGCCGTGAACTCCTCCGCGTCCAGCCGGAAGCGGGCGACCAGATCATGGTCGTCCACCTCCGCGCGCGTCTCGGTCGACACACTCTCACCCTCCTGTGAACGGTTGTCATCCTCCCTTCGCCGGACCCCCGCGGAGCTTTCCCGCCCGGGGAAAACCCCTGTGCCCGGGCCGCCGCCGGATGGCAGGATCCCGGGCATGTGGACCTTCACGGAGGACGTCGCCGAGTACGCCGCGGCCGCGGAACCGTTCCTGCTGGCCGATCCCGTGCGCAACACCGTCCCGCTGACCGTGCTGGCCAACATCCGGGAGGGGATGGCGGTCGAGGGCGCGGTCTTCGGCTGGTGGACCTCCCGGGGTGAGGTGCGCGGCGCCGTGTTCCGCACGCCGCCCCGCGCGCTCGTGCTCGCCGACATGCCGGTCGAGGCGGCGGCCGCGCTGGCGGAGGAGTACGCCGGTGAGATCCCCATACTTGTGGGACCGCGCGCGGCGGTCGACGCGGCCTGCGCGGCGCTCGGCCGCTCCGGTGAGGTCCGCGCCGAGCGCCTCTACCGGCTCGGCGCCCTCAAGCCCCCCGGGACGCCGGGGCGGGGCAGGGTGGCCACGGCCGGCGATTTCCCGCTGATGGTGACCTGGATGGACGCGTTCGGCGCCGAGGTGCGCATGGACGTCGGCGACACGGTCGAGGCCGCCACCCGGCGGCTGGCCCAGCGTGACCTGGTGGTGTGGGAGGCGGACGGCGTGCCCGTCTCGCTGGCCGGCGTGTCGCCCGCCATGGGCGGCGTCTGCCGCATCGGGCCCGTCTACACGCCCCCGGCCTGCCGGGGACACGGCTACGGCTCGGCCGTCACCGCGTACGCCAGCCGGATGGCCCTCGACGAGCGGGGCGACGAGGTGGTCCTGTTCACCGACCTGGCCAATCCGACGAGCAACGCCATCTACCAGGCCATCGGTTACGAGCCCGTGGGCGACTACGCGCACGTGACGCTGGCCGGCTCGTCGTAATCTGTGCTCATGCCACGTTACGACTTCCGCTGCCGCGCCTGCGGCTCCACCTTCGAGGTGTCCCGTCCCATGTCCGCCTCCGGCGACCCGGCGACCTGCCCGGAAGGCCACGACGACACGGTCAAGCTGCTGTCGACGGTGGCCATGACCGGCGGCGGCTCCGCCCCGCGCCCGGCGGCCGGAGGCGGCGGCGGGTGCTGCGGGGGCGGCTGCTGCTCCTGACCCGGACCCGCGCCCGGCCCACCGGCCGGGC
>NZ_JBFAIA010000132.1:0-23058 GCF_040654455.1 Nonomuraea sp. NPDC050691 | reverse complement strand
CAGCATCCGGCCGCCCTCCACGGGGCGCGCGCCGGCCAGCGCCCGCCCGACGTCCACGTGCCCCGCGCCGGCCAGCCCGGTCAGGCCGATCGCCTCCCCGGCCCGCAGGTCGAAACCCACCGGACCGGCCAGCGCGGTGCGCAGGGCGCGCACGCTCAGCACGACCTCGCCCGCCTCCCGCCGCGCGCGCCGGTGGACGGCCGGTTCGCCTCCCACGATCGCGCGCACCAGGTCGTCCTGGCCGCCGCGGTCACCGTCGAGGGGGCCCTGTCGCACGAGGCGTCCGTCGCGCAGCACGGCGACGCTGTCGGCCAGTTCACGCACCTCGCCCAGCCGGTGGCTCACGTACACGATGCCGCGCCCGCGCCCGCGCAGCGCCCGCAGCACCCCGAACAGCCGCTGCCGGTCGGCCGCGCTCAGGCTCGCGGTCGGCTCGTCCAGCACGATCACGTCGGTGTCGCGGCTCAGCGCGCGGGCGACCGCGACGAGCGACCGCTCGGCCCGGGTGAGGTCGCCGGCCCGCTCGCCGGGGTCGATCCGGGCGCCGACCGCGTCGAGCGCCTCCGCGCAACGCCGGCGCGCCGCCCGCCGCGAGATCAGGCCGCCGCGCCGCGGGTAGCCGGCGCCCAGCGCGACGTTCTCGGCGACGGTCATCCAGTCGACCAGCGCCGGATCCTGGTGGACGAACGACATCCGGCCGGCCGCCTCCCGGCCGCCGAGCGGGTGCCCCGCGACCGTCACCTCCCCGGCGTCGGCGCGGTGGACGCCCGCCAGGATCTTGATCAGGGTGGACTTGCCCGCGCCGTTGCGGCCCACCAGCGCCAGGACGCTGCCGCGGGCCAGGTCGAGGTCGACGCCGTCGAGGGCGGGGGTGCCGCCGAACCGCTTGCGCACCCCGCGGACACGGACCAGCGGCTCCGTCCCGGCCCTGCCGGGACGGCCCCTGCCGAGATCGTGGCTGGCGTGGTCGTGCACAGGCTCCTCCGCGGGGCTCGAATGCCCGGCGGGCGAGCTCCAGCGGCCCGTCCGATGTTCCGTTCATCGTACAGAACCAAAGGTCAAAGGCGTGTCAGCCGGCTTGACGCGGGTTCCATGCGCGGATGACCTGCGCGCGTGAGGTGAAGCCGAGCTTGCGCAGGATGTTCTCCACGTGGTTCTCGGCGGTGCGCTGCGCGATCACGAGTTCCTCGGCGATCTGCCGGTTGCTCAGCCCCTGCGCCACCAGCTCGGCGATCTCCCGCTCCCTGCGGGTGAGCAGGGCGGCGAGTCCCGGCTCCTGCTCGGCGTCCCCCGCCTCGGGCGCCGGGCCATCCTCCAGCGCGTACGCCGCGGCGGCGTCCAGCGTGAGCTCCGAGCCGCGCAGGAAGCCCGCGGCGAATCGCTCGTCGCCCAGGTCGCGCCGCAGCCCCTCCTCGCACCGGTCGTGGAAGCGGGCCAGGTGGCCGAGGCCCGACAGCGACGTCCCGATCGACCGCCACACCATGTGGGCCGCGCCGAGCAGTTCGGCGGCCCGCGCGCGTCTGCCCTGGCCGGCCAGGATCCAGGCCAGCCCCTCCAGGCACTGCGCGAGTCCGAGGTGGTCGTGGCAGCGCACCTTCACCCGGATCGCGTCCCGCATCATGGTGACGGCCGCCTCCGCGTCGCCCCGCCGCCACCGGTCCAGGGCCACGATCCACAGCCCGTACGACACGGACCACTCGGCGCGCTCCCGCCTGGCGGTCTCCAGCACCTCCTCGCACAGGCCCGGCGCGCGCGGGTCGTCCATGAACACCGCGGCCATCGCGAGCTGGAACAGCGTGACCCAGCCGTGCCCCCGGCAGCCGAGCGCCCGCCGCCGCGCCAGCGCCTCCTCCAGCAGGGCGAAGGCGCGCGGGAAGTCGCCCGCCAGCAGCGCCGCGAACCCGGTGATGTGCACCGCCCCCGCGACCGCGGCCTCGTCACCCAGCCGCTCCGACAGCGCCCGGCACTCCTCCAGCAGGGGCCGCGCGGCGGCCGCGTCGCCCCGCAGCAGCACGAGCCAGGCGTCCACCCAGAGCGCCTTGGCCCGCGCCGAGCCCGGCGCGGTGCCCGCCGCCAGCGCCCGCTCCAGCCAGTGGTGCCCCTCGCTCGGCGACGTCCACGACAGCCGGTGGCTCCACATCGCGGCGCCGATCTCCAGCGCGGCCCACGCCTCGCCCGGCTCGCTCAGGCAGAACTCCAGCGCGGCGCGCACGTTGGCCTGCTCGCGGCGCAGCCGGCCCAGCCAGCGCATCTGGTTCGGGCCGAACCACTCGTCCTCGGCCCGCGCGGCCAGCTCACGGCACCAGTCGCGGTGGCGCAGCCGCAGCGCGACGCGGGCGCCCGACTCGCTCAGCCGCTCCTCGCCGTACTGGCGCAGCGTCTCCAGCATCTCGTACCGGACGCCCCATCCGTCCTCCCTGCGCAGCACGACCGACTTGTCGACCAGCGCGCCCAGCACGTCCGGAACGGCCTCCCGGGGAAGCTCGGCCGAGCAGCACACCTCGGCCGCCGCCTCCAGGTCCCAGCCGCCGGAGAAGACCGACAGCCGCCGCCACAGGGCGCGCTCCTCGGGCGAGCACAGGTCGTAGCTCCAGTCGACCAGCGCGCGCAGCGTCCGCTGGCGCGGCATCGCCACCCGTACGCCCTGGGCGAGCAGCCGGAACCGGTCGTCGATCCGGTCGAGGATCTGCTCGACCGACAGCACGCGCATCCGCACCGCCGCCAGCTCGATGGCCAGCGGGATCCCGTCGAGCCGCCGGCACAGCCGGGTCACCGCCACGCTGTTGCCCGCGTGGACCCTGAAGCCCGGCACCACGGCCGCCACCCGGTCGGCGAACAGGCTGACCGCCTCCGAGCTCACCTCCGGGCTCGCCTCCAGGCGCGCCCCCGGGTCCGCCGCCTGGTCCGGCGCGGAGCGGGACACCGGGTCCGGCTGGGCGGGCACCAGCCCGGCGGCCCCTGCCCGGTCCGCGCCGGGCAGGCCGTCCGGCCCGCTTCCCGGCCTCCCTGGCCCGGTCCGGGACTCGGCCCCGGGTTCCGCCGGCACCGCCAGCGGCGGAACCTCCAGCAGGCTCTCGCCCGGCACGTGCAGCGGCTGCCGGCTGGTGGCGACGATCCGCACGCCGGGCCCGACGGCGAGCAGCTCGGTCACCAGGGCGGCGCACGCCGGCAGCAGGTGCTCGCAGTTGTCCAGCACGAGGAGCATCCGCTTGTCGCGCAGGTGCTCGCGCAGCCCCTCCAGATCGTGCCGGTGGCACCCGACGGACTGCGCCACCGTCCCCGCCAGCAGCTCCCCGGCGGCCAGCGGTGCGAGGTCGGCCAGCCACGCCCCGTGCGGGTGGCCGCGCGCCGTCTCGGCGGCCAGCCGCAGCGCCAGCCTCGTCTTGCCGACCCCGCCGACGCCGGTCAGGGTCAGCAGCCGGCCGGCGGAGAGCAGCCGTCTGGCCTCGGCCAGCTCCTGCCGGCGTCCCACGAAACTCGTCAGCTCGGCGGGCAGGTTCCCGTCGGCCCGGCGCGTCGTCGCCCCCGTAGTCATCTGTTCCGCCCCATGCCCTCCCGCACCCGCGCGGAGCCCGCCGCCCGGCCCGGATCCACGAGGAGCCGCGGATCGAGGCCCAGCCGGGCGCCCTCGCGGAACGCCGCCTCGTACGCCCGGACGCCGAGCGCCCGGACGGCGCGCGCCGCGCACTGCTCGTGCCAGGGAGCGTGGTACGACAGCCGGATCGGTGAGGCGTCCACGGCCTGCCAGAGAGCGTGCGCGGCGCCCAGCAGGCCGGCGGCCCGCTCGTGGTCGCCCCGGGCGCCGGCCGCCCACGCCAGCACCTCCACGCACTGCGTCAGACACCACTTGTCGTCGATGTCGCGGGTGAAGCCGGCCGCCTCGCTCACCAGCGTCTCGGCCCGGCGCGCGTCGCCGAGGTTCCACAGCGCGATGCCGAGCACGAGCTGGGCGTACCCGCGGGTCACGGGCGCCTGGTGCGCCTCGCACAGCTCCAGCATCTCCTCGCCGTACGCCGCCGCCAGCTCCGGGTGCTGGCGCGACCCGTACGCCGCCGCGTAGTACAGGCCGAACGCCACGCCGTCGAGGTCGGCCGCGGACCGGTGCAGGGCCAGCGACTCCTCCAGCAGGGCGAGCCCGCGCTCGGGCTCGCCGGCGGAGAACGCCGCCACGCCGCAGGCCCGCACGGCGTACGGCAGCACGTCGGCGAGCTCCTCGCGCCGGACCAGGGCGCGGCACTCCTCCAGGCGGGGCGCCGCCGCGGCGGCGTCGCCCTGGCGCAGCGCCAGCATGCTGTACACCCACAGCCCCGTCGCCCGGCCGCGGCTCGGCGCGGGCACCCGTTCCAGGCCGCGTTCCAGCCAGTAGCGGCCCTCGGTCGCCGCCCCGGACAGCAGCCAGAACGACCACAGCTCCGCGGCCATCTCCAGCCCCACGGCGGGTGGTCCCGCCCCGCCCAGACACAGCTCGATCGCGGCGCGCAGGTTGGGCAGCTCGCGGCGCAGCAGCCGGTAGCGTTCGAGCTGGTCGGGGACCGTCTCGTGGATCCGGTTGCGGATCACGACGTCGTGGTGGTGGGCGATGAAGCGCTCGCGCAGCTCCCGTTCCTCCTCGCCGGTCAGCCGGTCGTAGCCGTACGCGCGGATGGTGTCGAGCATGCGGTACCTGACGCCTCCGTCCGCCCGCTCGCCGACGAGGATCGACTTGTCCACCAGCCCCGCCACCAGGTCGAGCACCTCGAACCGGTCCACCTCGCCGCCGGAGCACACCGCCTCGGCCGTCTCCAGGCCGGCCCCGCCGGGGAACATCGCCAGCCGGGCCCAGACCCGCTGCTCGCCCGGCGAGCACAGGCGGTAGCTCCACTCCATGGTCGCGCCCAGCGTCGCCTGACGGGACGGCAGCGGGGCCGGTGACGTCCCGGAGGTGAGGCCCTCGTCGCGCAGGCGCTCGTCCAGTTCGCTCACCAGCCGCTCCAGCGGCACCGCGCGCAGCCGGGCCGCCGCCAGCTCGATCGCCAGCGGCAGCCCGTCGAGGCGCCGGGCCAGCCACGCGACGTCCGCCGCGTTCTCCCGGGTCAGCTCGAACCCGCGCGACGCGCCGGCGGCGCGGTCGGCGAACAGCCGCACCGCGTCGTGCCGGGCGATGACGTGCGGCGGCAGCCCCGGGTCCGGAACCGGCAGCGACTGCACGGTGAGCACCTGCTCGCCGTACACGCCGAGCCTCTGCCTGCTCGTGGCGAGGACACGCAGCTTCGGCGCCTCGCGCAGCAGCCGGGCCACGAACCGGGCGCACTCCTCCAGCAGGTGCTCGCAGTTGTCGAGCACGAGCAGCGTCCGCCGCTCGGCCAGGTGGTCGATCAGCAGCGCCATGGGGTCGGACTCGCCGTCGCGCAGGCCCAGGTCCGTCGCGACGCTCGACGCGAGCAGCTCACCGGCCTCCAGCGTGGCCAGCTCGACGACCTCGACGCCGTCGCGGAACGCGCCGCGCATGGCGTCGGCCACCTTCAGCGCCAGGCGGCTCTTGCCCACGCCGCCCGTGCCGGTCAGCGTGAGCAGCCGCGCCCGGGCCAGCGCCTTCCGGGCCGCGGCCACCTCGTGCCGGCGGCCGACGAACGTGGACTCGCACACCATGGCCATGTCTGCTCCACCGGCCGTGCCCCCGCCGGTGCCTCCCGTTGGCGCATTCCTTACCCGCGACCTGCGGAAACAGACCGATAGACCCCAGCCTAGGCCCCCGGCGGCCGTGATCGCCCGCCGCCCTCCTCCCCGCGGCGTCCTGGGACCCCGGAAAGGCCAACGGCCACCCCGGATGCGGCAAAACCGGGATTGAACCGGCGGTGGCCCGGCCAGCAACGTGGGGGAGGGAACATGCCGAAGCCCAGGATCGTGGTCGTCGGAGCGGGGTTCGGCGGCTTCCACTGCCTGCGCGGCCTGGAGCGCCTGCTCCCGTCGCACGCGGCCGAGCTCGTCCTGGTCAGCCGCACCGACTACCACCTGTACACGCCGCTGCTGCCGCAGGTGGCCGCCGGCACGGTCAACCCGGCCGACGTCGCGGTGCCGCTGCGCTCGTTGCGGCGCACCCGCCTGGAGGTGGGCGAGGTGGTCGGCGCGGACCCGGAGGCGCGCACGCTCCGCGTCCGCGACCGCGACGGCGACGTCTCCTCCCTCTCCTGGGACCGGCTGGTGCTCGCGCCGGGCAGCGTGACGCGCGTCCGCGACGTCCCCGGGCTGCGCGAGCACGCCCACGGCTTCAAGACCGTCATCGAGGCGGTCTACCTGCGGGAACGCGTCCTCGCCCAGCTCGAGCTGGCCGACGGGCTGCCGGACGGGCCGGAGCGGCGGGCGTACACCACGTTCGTGGTGGTCGGGGCGGGACTGGCCGGGACGGAGTACGTCGCGCAGATGCGGCTGCTCGTCGCCTCGGCGCTGCGCGCCCGCCCGCGGCTGCGCGCCGAGCACATCCGGTGGGTCCTCGTCGAGCACGGCCACAGCGTGCTGGACCACCTGCCGCCGCGCCTGTCGCGGCACGCCCTCGCCGTCCTGCGCTCGCGCGGGGTGGAGGTACGGCTCGGCACCCTGGTCGACCGGCTCACGCACGACACCGCCCACCTGAGCGACGGCACCGCCGTGCCGTGCCGGCTGCTGGTGTGGACGGCCGGGGTCACGGGCAGCCCGCTGGTCGAGGAACTGGGCCTGCCCGTGGACAGGGGGCGGCTCACCGTGGGCGCCGGCCTCGCCGTGCCGGGGCACCCCGACGTCTTCGCGCTCGGGGACGCCGCCGCGGTGCCCGACCTCGGCCGCCCCGGCTCGTGCTGCCCGCAGACCGCGCAGCACGCCATGCGCCAGGGCCGGGCCGCGGCCCGCAATGTCGCCGCCGGCCTCGGGTACGGCACGGCCCGGCCGTACCGGCACCGCGACCTCGGCACCGTCGCCGACCTCGGCGCCGCCCAGGCCGTGGCCGCGCCCCTCGGCCTGCCCGTCACGGGGGCGCCCGCCAAGGCGGTGACCGGCGGTTACCACCTGTACGCCCTGCCGGGGGCGGGCAACCGGCTGCGCGTGGCCGCCGACTGGGCGCTCAACGCGCTGCTGGGGAGGAACACCGTGAGCCTCGGCCTGGTCCCGGACGCGGCGGCGGGACTCGTACGGGCGGAGCAGCTCGGCATCGACCCGCCTGCGGGGACGCGAACGTCCGCCACGTGAACACGGGGAGGCTCAGCCGGGCAGAGCCGCGAGGTCCACGGCCTCCAGACGCGACAGCGCCCCTCTGGCGACGGGGCCGCCGCCGAAGCGGCTCAGGCGCAGCCAGACCTCCTGGACGGCGTCGTCGGCCTCGCTGAGGGAGCCGAGCAGCGGCTGGCGGACCCGCTTGGGTGGCTCGTGTCAGGCGAGCAGCTCGCGCAGCCGGGCCGCGTAGGCGCGCGGGTGGGAGGTGTTGCCGTTGTGCCCGCCGGGGAAGACGGCGACTGCGGTGCCGAGCAGGTCCGCCAGCCGTGCCGAGCAGCGGTGGTCGTACACGTGGGACGGGGTGGCGCTGCCCGTGGCGGGCAGGATCCGGACCGGCGAGGCGGCGACCGCGGCGGGGTCGAGCCGGTCGCCGATGATGGCGGTGAACTCCTGGCCGAGCCAGAACTCGATGTTCCTGACGCGCTGGGCGTCCATGGGCTGCGGGGTGAGGCCGGGCTCGGTGTCGCGGGAGCCGGGGTCGATGCCGAGCGTCGCCACGGCCTCCTTGACGGCGATCTGCCAGCCGTCCTCACGGAAGCGGCGCTGGATCGTCACGAGCTCCTCCCGGTGGCGGGCCTCGTCGGCGGGCGGCAGCAGCCAGGGGGAGACCGGCTCGTGGGCGACGAGGACGCTCAGCAGCGCGGGGTCGGAGACGGCGAGGCGCAGGCCGATGGACGCGCCGAGGCTGCACCCGAGCATCGCCGCCGGCCCGTCCGCGAGGGCGGTCAGCAGGGCCGCGACGTCGTCGGCGTGCTCCTGGAGCGTCACGCCGCGCGAGGGGTCGTCGAGGGTGCTGCGGGACAGGCCGCGCCGGTCGTAGGTGACCACGGTGTACGCGCCGGTGAGGTGTCTGACGAGGTCGACGCTGCGGCCGGCGTCGCCCTCGCCGCTCTGGGAGATCAGCAGCAGGGGGCCGGAGCCCTGGACCTCGTAGCACAGGGTCGCGCCGGGGACACGCAGGAAGCTCATCGGGTCCGCCTTTCGGGGAGGGGGGCGGGTGACGTCTCCGACCCTACTTCATCGAATTTGATGCATCAAGCCAGATGCATCTCGTTGGATGTATTGTCGGTGCCATGAACGCGGTGGACCTGTTCCTGCTCGGGCGGACGCTGATGAAGATCGGCGAGGAGGCCATGCCGACGGAGGGCATCGGCCCGCAGACGACGAGCGTGCGCACCGTCCTCATCGTCGTGAGCGACGTCCGGAGCCATCCCGAGACCTCGGTCGGCGAGATCGTCGCCCGCACCGGGCTGCCGCAGAGCGCCGTGTCGGCCGCCGTGGCCCGCCTGCGCGAGGCGGGCGCCGTGGTCACCGAGCCCGACCCGCGCGACCGGCGCAGGACCGTGATCAGGCACGCGCCGCAGATCTCCGAGCGGGTCACCGAGGTGCGCACGGCGCCCGTCGACGAGGCGCTGGCCACCGCGCTGGGCGGCGCCGACCCCGGCGAGGTCGCCGAGGTCACGGCCATGCTGGACGCCCTCGCCGCCCGCCTTCCCCCTGACGCCCTCACCCGCCTCAAGCCCTGACCGCGACCTCCGCGGCCGAGACTCCCGCATCGGCGGCCCACGCATCCGGGGCCTGCGCATCGGTGGCCTGCGCATCCGTGACGTAGCGGTGGAGCAGGGCGGCGCCCTCCAGCATGGCCATCGCCCGCCGTTCGAGCTCGGCCCGCCGCTCGGCGAGGGCGGCGCGCAGCGCGTCGGTGCTGCCCGTGCGGCGCAGCGCGTCGAGGATGAGCCGGATCCGGGGCAGGGGATGGCGCGCCTCCCGCAGCATCCTCACCATCTGCGCGTCGCGCACGTCGTCCGGCCCGAACGTCCGGTAGCCCGTCACCGGGTCACGGCCGGGCAGGATCAGCCCGCTCGCCTCCCACAGCCGCAACGCCGACGTCCGCACCCCGAGACGGGCCGCCACCTCGCCCACGCGCAACCCCGGACGGGGCGTCGCGGAGGCGCCCGGGCCGCGGACCGCGACCTCCTCCAGGGCCGCGCCGATCGCCTGGAGCGACAGCCGCTGCTCGTGCAGCGCGGCGTGCCCCGCGTCCACGAGCGCCAGGGCCGTCGCCGCGTCGCCCTCGTTCACGGCCCGCAGGATCTCGCCGGCGCGCTCCCAGCCGTGGCCCGCCGCCAGCGCCCGGTAGGCCAGCAGCGCCTCCCGGTGCCGCGCTCCGAAACGGCGGTAGCCCGCCTCCGTGCGCGGGGCGGGCGGCAGGACGCCCGCGTCGGCGTAGTTGCGGATCTGCTGGGTGGACAGCCCCACGAGGCGCGCCAGATCGACCGGCCGCAGCGCCCCACCATCACCACCCACGTTATGTAGCATTTGAGGGTTTGCCACGCTTCTCTCCTGTTGCTGAGGGTTGATCGCGGCAAAACTATCAACGGGCACATCAATGGCACACTTGAAGCCATGCATTCCCCCCTCCTCAGCACGCAGGCCGGTGCCGTCTTCGCCCCCGACGGGCACGACGGGTCCGGCCGACCGGCCGCCGACAGCCACGACGTCATCCAGGTGCGCGGCGCCAGGGAGAACAACCTGGCGGGTGTCTCGCTCGACATCCCCAAACGGCGCCTGACCGTCTTCACCGGCGTGTCCGGCTCCGGCAAGTCATCGCTCGTCTTCGACACCATCGCGGCGGAGTCGCGCCGGCTCATCAACGAGACCTACACCGCGTTCATCCAGAACTTCATGCCCTCCCAGGCGCGGCCGGACGTCGACGCGCTGAGCAACCTCAGTGCGGCGATCATCGTGGACCAGGAGCGGATGGGCGCCAACGTCCGCTCCACCGTCGGCACCGCCACCGACTGCCACACCATGCTGCGGATCATGTTCAGCCGCCTGGGCGTCCCGCACGCCGGTCCGCCCTTCGCCTTCAGCTTCAACCGGGCCGAGGGCATGTGCCCCGCGTGCGAGGGCCTCGGCAAGGCGTCCGAGATCGACGTGGACGAGCTGGTGGACCGCGACCTGTCCCTGAACGACGGGGCGATCAAGGTGCCCGGCTTCGCCAAGGACTCGTGGTACTGGCAGCTCATGGCGAACTCCGGCCTGTTCGACCCCGGCACCCCGCTGCGCGACTACACCCCGGAGCAGTGGGAGGACTTCCTCCACAAGCCCGCCACCAAGATCAAGATGGGCTCCAACACCTTCACCTACGAGGGGCTCGTCGTCAAGGTCCGGCGCCTCTACCTGGCCAAGGACCGCGAGTCGATGCAGGCGGGGGCGCGCGCCTTCGCCGACCGGGCCGTCAAGCTCGCCCCGTGCGGGGCCTGCGGCGGCACCCGGCTCAACGAGGCCGCCCGCTCCAGCCTCATCGACGGCCGCAGCATCACCGACTGCTCGGCCATGCAGATCGACGAGCTCGCCGCGTTCGTCCGCGGGATCGGGGACGCCTCGGTCAAGCCGCTGATCGACACCCTCCTGGAGACCCTCGACTCGCTCGTCGAGATCGGCCTCGGCTACCTGAGCCTGGACCGGGAGTCCTCCACCCTGTCCGGCGGCGAGGCCCAGCGCGTCAAGATGGTGCGCCACCTCACCTCCAGCCTCAGCGACGTCACGTACGTCTTCGACGAGCCGACCGCGGGGCTGCACCCGCACGACATCCAGCGCATGAACGGCCTGCTGCTGCGGCTGCGCGACAAGGGCAACACGGTGCTCGTCGTCGAGCACAAGCCGGAGACCATCGCCATCGCCGACCACGTCGTGGACCTCGGCCCCGGCGCCGGCACCCAGGGCGGCCACCTCTGCTACGACGGCGACCTCGCCGGGCTGCGCGCCTCCGGCACCCTCACCGGCCGCTACCTCGACCACCGCGCCAAGCTGCGCGAGGACGCCCGCCGCCCCACCGGCCACCTGGCCGTGCGCGGCGCCACGCTGCACAATCTGCGTGACGTGAGCGCCGACATCCCGCTCGGCGTGCTCACGGTCGTGACCGGTGTCGCCGGCTCGGGCAAGAGCTCGCTCATCCACGGGTACGTCGCGGGGCGCGAGGGCGTCGTGGTCGCCGACCAGTCGCCGATCCGCGGGTCGCGCCGCAGCAACCCGGCCACCTACACCGGCCTGCTCGACCCGATCCGGGCGGCGTTCGCCAAGGCCAACGGGGTGAAAGCGAGCCTGTTCAGCGCCAACTCCGAGGGCGCCTGCCCGGCCTGCAAGGGCATCGGGCTCGTCTACACCGACCTCGCGATGATGGCCGAGGTGGCGTCCGTGTGCGAGGAGTGCGAGGGGCGGCGGTTCACCCCGGAGGTCCTGACGTACCGGCTGCGGGGGCGCAACATCAGCGAGGTGCTGGCCATGCCGGTGGGGGAGGCGCTCGAGTTCTTCGGCTCCGGTCAGGCGCGGGCCATCCTCGACCGGCTGGCCGCCGTCGGGCTCGGCTACCTCACGCTCGGCCAGCCGCTCACCACCCTGTCGGGCGGCGAGCGGCAGCGGCTGAAGCTGGCCGTCAACATGGCGCGCAACGGCACCACGTACGTCCTGGACGAGCCCACCACCGGCCTGCACCTGGCGGACGTCGACCAGTTGCTCGGGCTGCTGGACCGGCTGGTGGACGCCGGCAACACGGTCATCGTCATCGAGCACCACCAGGCCGTCATGGCCCACGCCGACTGGATCATCGACCTGGGGCCGGGCGCGGGCCACGACGGCGGCCGGGTCGTCTTCTCGGGCACCCCGGCCGAGCTGGTCGCCACGGGCACCTCCCTGACGGCGGAGCACCTGCGGCTGTACGTGTCCTGAGCCGTCGCCTCGCCTGGGTGAGCCCTCACCCGCCGTGGGGGCTCACCAGAGGGCGGCGGCGAGCAGACCGGCGACGACCAGGGCGGCGACCGCGCAGGGCAGCGCTCGCGGGCCCTCCTCGGCGAGCCATCTGAGGGGACGCATGCGTCAACCTTAAGTTGACGAAAGGCGATCGTCAACCGAGCGTTGACGATAGGCGCGTCGGTGCGTCCCCGCGTCCTCTTCCGGTTGGGCCACCTGGTCGCCGGGAACGACGGCCGGCTGGAGCGGCGGCGTCCACGAACGCGCGGTGCTGCTCGACCCGGTCGGGCGTCTCGGACGCCGACACCATGAGGACCGGACCGGCTCCCCGCAGCGCCTCGCGGACCGCGTCGCGCTCCCCGAACGGCGCCCGCGCCACTGACGCGCCGGGCAGCCGGGGCGCCCGGCCGGGGGCGCGAGGCGCGGTCCCGTCCCCGTGCCGTCCGGGTCAGGACACCTGGCGACGACGGCTGATCGAGCAGACTTCTACGCGAATGCCGTACACGGGATAAATCCGGAGGGGCGAGGATTCATGGCCGATGTGTTCGCGAAATGCCGGCTGCCCGCGACATACCAGTTCGTCAAGGACCTCGGCGTCTATCCCTATTACCGGGCGATCGAGGAGCGGCCGGGCGGGGCCGAGGTCCTGATCGACGGGCGGGTGCTCGTCCAGGCGGGCTCCAACGACTACCTGGGCCTGTCGGGCGACGAACGCGTGAAGGAGGCGGCGGTCGAGGCGACGCGCCGGCTGGGCACCGGCGGCGGCGGCTCACGCCTCAGCAACGGCTCCCTCGCCCTGCACGAGGAACTCGAAGCGCGGCTGGCGGCCTTCCTCGGGCGAGCGGCGGTCATGGTGACCAGCGCCGGCTATCTGGCCAACCTCGCCCTCGGGGCGCTCATCGGGCCGGAGGACACGGTGATCGGCGACCGGCTGATCCACGCCTGTCTGATCGACGCCGTACGCCTGGGCGGGGCGCGGTTACGCCGCTACCGGCACAACGACATGGAGCATCTGGAGCGGCTGCTCGACGCCTGCGATCCCGGCGCCGGGCGGCTGATCGTCACCGAGGGCATGTTCTCGACCTCCGGCAGCGTCTGCGACCTGCCGGGCATCGCGCGGCTCGCCCGCGTCCACGGCGCCCGTGTCGTCCTGGACAGCGCCCACGACGTCGGCCTGCTGGGCCCGGCCGGGCGGGGCGCGGCCGAGCACCACGGGCTGGAGGGCGCGGTGGACGTGCAGACCATGACCTTCTCCAAGGCGCTGGGAACCGTCGGGGGCGCGGTGGCCGGGCCCGAGGAGATCATCGCCTACCTGCGGCACTACGCGCGGTCCATGGTGTTCACGGCCGCCCTGTCGCCGGCGTGCGCCGCGGCCGCGCTGGCCGCCCTGGGCATCGTCGCCGCGGAGCCGGAGCGCCGCCACCGCCTGCGGGTGGCGGCGCGACGGCTGAGCGGGGAACTGGCCGCGATGGGGTACGCGGTCGTCCCCGCCGATCGGCCGGTCATGGCGGTGCCGGTCGGCGACGACCTGCTGTGCTTCCGGCTGTGGCGGGAGCTGTTCGACGAAGGCGTCTTCGCCACCGCCATGGTCCCGCCCGGCGTCCCGCCCGGCCAGGCTCTCGTCCGGGTCAGCATCACCGCCGCCCACACCGAGGCCCATCTCGACCGGATCGCGTCGGCGTTCGCCACCGCCGGCCGCCGGCTGGGGCTCGCCCGCGAGACGTAGGTCGCGGCACCCCTCCTGTCGCCCGGCTGCCACGAGAAGGGGACCGCCCGGCAGGTGGGTCACGCCGCCCGGGGGCCGTCGCGGGGACACGGAGACGTTCAGGGGGCGCCGTGGTGGAGGTCCTCCGCGGCTCGCTTGATGCCGGCCGCCCAGGACGTCAGCGCCGCCCGCAGCTTGGCCTCGCCGAAGAACAGGCCGAGCAGCGGCCCGGCCATGGACTCGCTCACCTCCAGGTCCGTGCCGCCGTCGGCGCGCCGCCGCAGCAGGTGCCGGTGGACGGCGCGGGCCCCGAAGCTCACGCCCGTCCACGTGAGCTCCTCACTCTGACGGACCACGGCGAACCTGGACCGGATCTTCGCCTTGCCGTTGACCCACGAGAAGGACGTGTCCGGCGCGACCGCGCCGTCCAGCCGCACGTCGTGGATCGCCGGGTCGATGCGGGACCAGCCGTCCGGGGTGGCCAGCACGTCCCAGACCGTCTCGACCGGCGCGTCGATCGCGACGTCGCAGCGGGCCCGCACCGCCGCCCGGTCGTCGACGCGGCCGTTCTTGGCGTACTGCTCGTGCAGGTCGTCGAGCGCCGGACCGGTGTACAGCAGCGACTTGACCATGGTGCGACCTCCAGAGGGGGTGATGACGGGATCTCAGCCGACGGTCAGCAGGCCGAGCGGCCGCAGCAGACGGCCGACCGCCGCGCGGCCGGCTTCGAGCGCGGCCTTGAGCGGTTCGCCGTCGCGGGTGAGGCGCCCGACGCGAGGCGCGTCAGGCGCCGGGCGCACGGACAGGACCGCCGGACGCGCCGGGGTCCGGCCGCCGGCGGGTGGGGCGGACGCCGGCGGCATGGACTGGTCGTAGCGGGTGAGCACCGCGTCGTCGTCCAGCAGGCGGTGGGCGCGCGTGAGGAAACTGCGGTGCAGCGCCTCGGGATACTCCCGCAGGACGGTGGCGGCGACCAGGCGCGCTCCGTAGGACGGCCGCGCGCCGGGGCGGGCGGCCGTGGTCCTGGTCCCGGCCGGCGGCGCGGGGCGCGACCGCAGGACCAGGACGTGGCTGGCGCCCTGTGCCAGGGCGGTGCGGTACGGGATGGACTCGGCGAGTCCCGCGTCGTAGTAGAGCCGCCCGGCCAGTTCGACCGGCGGACCGGCGAGGAACGGCAGGGCGGCGCTGGCCCGCAGGGCCAGCCGCAGCTCGGCCGGACCGGTCAGATGCGGGCGCAGATCGGTGGACCGCCCGGTGCGGACATCGGTGGCCAGCGGGTGGTACTCGACGGGATTGGCCAGGACGGCGTCGAAGTCCATCCGGGCCACCTCGCGATACAGGTGCTCGACGAGGTTGCGCACGTCGACCACCGGCCGGCCGCGCAGGAGGTTGGACGGGCGGATCATCGCCCTGGCATAGACGGGTTCAGCCCAGCCGGTCAGCTGCTCGGGAGTCCCGCTGAGCAGCCAGGCCCCGGTGATGGCCCCCGCCGACGCTCCGTAGACCGCGTCGAAGGCGTGTGCCACTCCGCTCTCGTGCAGCGCCAGGGCCATGCCGGCGGAGATCGTGCCACGCATGCCGCCGCCCTCGACGGCCAGTGCCACCCGGTGGCCGTCCCGTCGCTCGCCGGGCCGGCTGCCTCGGCGGACCCGGTCGGCGAGGACGCGCAACACCTCGTGTTCGCCGGTCAC
Source organism: Nonomuraea sp. NPDC050691 (assembly GCF_040654455.1). Classification (NCBI taxonomy): domain Bacteria; kingdom Bacillati; phylum Actinomycetota; class Actinomycetes; order Streptosporangiales; family Streptosporangiaceae; genus Nonomuraea; species Nonomuraea sp. NPDC050691. The sequence continues at coordinate 7,689 of NZ_JBFAIA010000132.1, read as the reverse complement.
GGTGCCAGGGTCTCCTCGCCGGCCAGGTAGGCCCGCGCCTGGGCCCAGACGCCGCGGTCGGCCTGGGTGGTCGTCCAGGCGGTGGACCTGAGCCGCCCCCGCCCGCGATAGCGCCGCACGATGGCGACGTGGTCCGGCAGGCCGACGAACCCGCGCAGGGCCTGTTCGTCCAGCCAGATCGACACCGAGCCGCACCTGCCGCGCAACGGCTCCGTCCAGAGCCACATGCCGACCGCACCGGGCAGGTCGGGCCAGGCCCGGCGCAGGGCGAGCCCGGCCTGGTAGACGCCGGGCATGTCGCGCAGCCGGTCGGCGTGGAAGTCGGTGACGCTGACCAGCACCGGGCCGGTGACGCCGGCCGCCGGTCCGGGCGTCCAGCGGCTCGTCAGCATGACGCCGCCCACGACGGGGAGCGGCCCAGCAGGCCGAGCAGCCGCTGGAAGTCCGGCGCGTCGCCGGGCACCGGAACCCTCGTGTCGAACGCGGCGCCCGGGCCGCGGCTCTTCGGCGTGTCCGGGACCCGGGCGGCCACCGCCATCCCGGCGGCGACCAGCTCGGGGTCGGGCCGGTAGGACACGTCGATGCTGGCGGCGACATCCCACCCGTGCACGAGGCAGTCGATCATGTGCATGCCGATGGCGGCCCGCCCGGGGAAGACGCCGAACTCGCGGATCTCCACCTGGCGGTCGTGGACGTCGGGGGCGGAGAACGCCGTCACGACGGCGGCCGCGGAGTCCTGGAAGGCGCCGAACGGGTCGTCCCCGAGGTCGCCGCTGTCCCAGACCGCCGGCCGGCCCGCGGCGGCGGCGGCGAAGCCGCGGTTCTCGCTCACCATGTGCAGCAGCAGCTCGCCCAGCGTCCACTCCGCGCACGGTGTGGGCCGGTCGAGGTCCACGGAGGTGACTTGGGCGATCGCTCCTCCGGCGAGCTCCAGCGCGCGCCGGTGCAGCTCCCGGAGGTCTGCGGTTGTGCGGTCGGTCATCATCCGCCCTTCAAAGTACGAACGTTCGTGCTGACAATAGAAGCGTGCTGAGAGCGACGTCAAGCGGCTATCCTGAAGCGAACGTTCGTCCTCAGAGGGGTGGAGATGCCGGGAAGGCCGCGGGACGAGCGGACGCGCAACGTGATCCTGCGCCGGGCGGCGGACATCGCCTCGCAGGACGGGCTGGAAGGGCTGTCGATCGGCCGGCTGGCCACGGACCTCGGCGTGAGCAAGAGCGGCCTGTTCGGCTACTTCGGCTCCAAGGAGGAGCTGCAGCTCGCCACGATCCGCGTCGCCAAGGAGGTGTACGTCGCGGAGGTCATCCAGCCCGCCCTGACGGTGCCGCCGGGCGTGGGCAGGCTGCGCCGGCTGTGCGAGAACTGGCTGAGCTACTCGGAGCGGCGGGTCTTCCCGGGCGGCTGTTTCTTCTTCGCCGTCACCGCGGAGTTCGACGCCCGCCCCGGCCGGGTGCGCGACGCCGTCGCCGCGGCGGGCCTCGACTGGAGCCGCTTCGTGGCGCGCACCGCCGACGACGCCCGCCAGCTCGGCGAGCTCGACGGCGACACGGACGCCGGCCAGCTCGCCTTCGAGCTCATAGCGTTCATGGAGACCGCCAACGCCGTCTCCTTGCTGCACGACGACCCGAAGGCCTACGAGCGGGCCAGGACGGCCATCCGCGGACGCCTCGACGCCGCCGGCACGGGCCGGTGAGACGCGAGGCGGTGAGACGCGAGGCCGGGTTCTGCCGGACCGGGGGGACGGTCGCCGGACACGGTCAGCGGTCCGGCGGGCGCGGTCAGGCGGTCTCGGTGTCCTTCCTGGGCTCCGTCTCGGTCTGCGTCTCGGTCCGCGTCTCGGTCCGCGTGCGGTACGGCCGGAAGCCGCGGGCCCGGTAGTTCGGCAGGGCGGCGGGGTTGTCGGCGCTGGAGGTGTGCAGCCAGACGCGCCGGGCCGGGCCGCCGTCGCGCGGCGTGGTCGCCCACGCCTGCCGCACGCACAGCGTGAGCGCGTGCCCGCCGAGCCCCCGGCCGACGAACTCGGGGACCAGCCCGAACGTCTCGATCTCGACGTCGCCGTCGTCCTGCGGGTGCACGGCCAGCATGCCGGCGATCTCGTCCTCGTGCCGGATCAGGTAGTAGTCGTACGGATCACGCTCCAGCTTCCGCTCCCACTCCTCCGGGGACAGCCGGGCCGCCCGCCAGCCGTACGGGGCGCCGATCCGCGCCTGGACGGCGGGCAGGTCGCGGCAGGTGCGGTCCACCCACTCCAGGGCCGGACCGGCCACCTCACGACCGGGCACGAGCTGGTCGGGGGAGGTCATCTCCAGGTACGTGATCGTCGCTTCCATGGGGGTGATCCTAGGGAGCCCTTCCGCGCGGCTCAGCCGGGAGGCGGCCCACGGGCTGGGGCCGCGTATGGCGATATGTCAAGATTTTGGTATGCCGATCGACCCGCATCTCCTCATGGCGTTCACCCTCACCTCCCTCGTGGCCATGGTCGCCCCCGGCCCCGACATGCTGTTCGTCCTCGGATGCGGGATGCGCGGCGGCGCCCGCGCCGGGCTGCTGGCCACCGCCGGTGTGGCGACGAGCGAGGCCATCCACGTCGCTGTGGCCGCCGCCGGCCTGGCCGCGCTGTTCGAGGCCGCCCCCACGGCGTTCGCCGTCGTCCGCGTCGTCGGCGCCGCGTACCTCGTCTACCTCGGCGTCCAGATGATCCGCAACCGCGGCGAGGTCGCGCTCGACGAGCGGGCCGGTGGCGCGGGGATGACCGGCCGCCAGGCGTTCCTGCGCGGGCTGGTGACGAACCTGCTCAACCCCAAGATGGTCACCTTCACCATCGCGTTCCTGCCGCAGTTCGTGAACCCGGAGCTGGGCGGCGTGTGGCTGCAGTTCGCGATCCTGGGGGCCGTCCTCATCGCGCTGGAGTTCCTGGTGGACGGGACGGTCGGCGTGCTCGCGGGCCGCATCGGCGGCTGGCTGCGCGTCCGCCGCGCCGCCCGACGCCGGATCGACGTCGCCACGGGCGGCCTGTTCATCGGCCTGGGCGTACGGCTGGCCGCGGAGCGCTGAGGCGGGGGGCGGGTCTTCCCCGGGAGCGGCGCGGCGGGGGTGGCCTGGCGCTCCCGGTGGTACGAACCGGGGGAGGGGTCCCCGCGGGGGAGGGCCCGTTCATCCCACAGGAGCGCATGTGCCTACCGATGATTCCTCACGGGTCGCCGTGGTGACCGGCGGCTCCCGCGGCATCGGCCGCGCGAGCGCCCGGCGCCTCGCCCGGGACGGCGTGGCCGTCGTCGTCGGCTACGCGGGCGACAAGGCCGAGGCCGAGGCCGCCGTACGGGAGATCGCCGAGGCGGGCGGCGAGGCCGTCGCCGTCCGGGCCGACGTGGCCGACGAGCACGCCGCCGCCGGGCTGTTCGACGCGGCCGAGTCGTCGTTCGGCGGCACCGACATCGTCGTCCACGCGGCCGGCAAGATGGGCCTGGCTCCGGTCGCCGACCTGGAGCTCGCCGTCCTCGACGCCCTGTACCGCACGAACGTCCGGGGCACGTTCGTCGTCGCCCAGCAGGCCGTGCGGCGGATGCGGGACGGCGGCGCGATCGTCCTGTTCTCCAGCTCGGTCGTCGGGCTGGCCTTCCCCGGGTACGGCGCCTACAGCGCGACCAAGGGCGCGGTGGAGGCGCTCACCCTCATCCTGGCCAGGGAGCTGCGCGGGCGCGACATCTCGGTCAACACGGTCGCGCCCGGCCCGACCGCGACCGACCTGTTCTTCGAGGGCAAGGACGAGGAGACGGTCTCGGCCCTGGCCGCGCAGCCGCCGCTGGAACGCCTCGGCACCCCGGCCGACATCGCCGAGGTCGTCGCCTTCCTGGCCGGCCCGGGTCACTGGGTGAACGGCCAGGTCGTCCGCGCCAACGGCGGCATCGTCTGACGGTCCCCGCGGGGTCAGAGACCTTCGGGGGTGAAGTCGCGATCCAGCGGGAAGATCAGCCTGGTGAGGCCGGTGTACGGCAGGCGGAGCAGGTCCTGGTCGACGCCACCGGGGGTGAGGGCGAGCATCCAGCCGGCGGCGGCCTCGAACAGCTCCGGCTCCAGGTAACCGATCTTGACGGTGACCACGTCGACCCCGGCGACGTCGACGCCGAGGCGGCGGTAGGACTCCAGCAGCCGGTACTGCATGCGGCGCGAGGTGAGGAAGACGCTGAGCCCGCCGACCCGGACCGAGGCCACGCGGCCGCCGTCGGGGTCGTCGGCGACCGCCTCCAGCGTGCCCTCCAGCAGCACCGGACCCGGGGCGCACCAGCTCTCGGGCGGCCTGCACCGCGTGGCCTGGCACTTCCCGCTCCGCGCGGAGGCCGCCGTCACACCGTGACCGTGATCGCGCGGCGCAGGGGGTCACAGGCGTTCGAAGCCGCGGACCCGCTCCCAGTCCGTGACCGCCGACTCGAAGGCCGCCAGCTCGGCCCGGGCCGCCGCCGCGTAGTGCCCGGCCACCGCGTCGCCGAACACCTTCGCCGCCAGGTCCCCCTCCTCCCACCGGCGCAGCGCTTCGCCCAGCGTCGCGGGCAGCCGCGGCACCGACGGGTCGGCCAGCGCGTTGCCGGAATGCGGTCCGGGCAGCGGCAGCCGGTTCTCGATCCCGTACAGGCCGGCGGCGATCACGGCGGCCACGGCGAGGTAGGGGTTGGCGTCGCCGCCCGGCACCCGGTGCTCCAGGCGCAGCGAGGCGCCCGAGCCGACGACCCGGATCGGGCACGTCCGGTTGTCCCGGCCCCACGCGATCCCGGTGGGGGCGAACGCGCCCGGCCGCAGCCGCTTGTAGGAGTTGACGTTCGGCGCCATGGCCAGCGTCAGCTCCGGCAGGCAGGCGAGCTGCCCGGCGACGAAGTGCCGGAACAGCTCCGACATCCCGTCGTCCGCGCCCGTCCCCGCGCCGGCGAACACCGGTGAGCCGTCGGCGCCGCGCAGCGACAGGTGGACGTGGCAGGAGTTGCCCTCGCCCTCGTCGAACTTCGGCATGAACGTGAGCGCCACCCCCTCCTGCTCGGCGATCCGCCTGGCGCCGTTCTTGAACAGGACGTGCTTGTCGCAGGTGGCCATCGCCTCGTCGTAGCGGAACACGATCTCGTACTGCCCGGGATGGCACTCCCCGCGGGCCGTCTCCATCGTCAGACCGGCGTGGACCATCTCGCGGCGGATCCGGCGCACCACCGGCTCCATCTCGGACAACCCGTGCAGCGCGTAGTCCACGTTGTAGCGGGTGCCGGTCTCCAGGCCGTGGTAGCGGCGCTCCCAGGCGTCGCGGTACGACCCGCGGAACACCAGGAACTCCAGCTCTGTGCCGGCCAGCGCCACCAGGCCGCGCTCGGCCAGCCGGTCGAGCTGGGCGCGCAGCACCCGCCGGGGCGCCACCTCCACCGGCTCGCCTCCCGGCCACACGGCGTCGGCGACGACGAGCGCGGTCCCGGGATCCCACGGCAGGAGCCGCAGCGTCCCCGGATCGGGCCGCAGGACGAAGTCCCCGAAACCCGCCTCCCAGGCGTCGATCGCGTACCCGGGGCCGGTCGCCATCTCCACGTCGGCGGCCAGCAGGTACACGCACGCGCCGAACCCGCCCCGCGCCACCTCGTCCAGGAAGTACGGCACCGACATGCGGCTGCCCTGCAGCCGCCCCTGGAGGTCGGGGACGGCGACGACCACCTCCTCCACCCGCCCGGCGGCGGCCTCCTCGCGCAGCCGTTCGTAGCTGAGCACGCTCATCAATCCTCCCGGGAGCCGGGGCGCTGCCGGGGGACGGGCGCGCGGAAGAGGGGGTTGGGGACCGTGCCGTGGACCACGTCGAAGCCCTCGTCGCGCTCGGCCCGGTCGTGGAAGCGGCCGCCGAGGAGCTGCTCCCGGTTGAGCGCCACCCGGTCGAAGGAGGGGGCCAGCAGCCCGAACGCCTCCGCCCGGCCGGCATCCTCGGGGAAGCGGGCGTGGTGGCGCTCGATCTCCTCCCGGACCATCCGCCAGAACTCCGGCTCCGGCACGCCCAGGTGCTCCTCGGCCAGCGGCGCGAGGAACCGGAAGTGGCCGGCGAACACGGCGCTCAGCAGCGAGTGCGCCAGCTCGCCGGCCGGCCAGCGCAGCAGCACCGCGCGGGCCCGGCCGGACAGGCCGGCGTAGGCGGGCAGATCCTCGGGCAGCAGGTTCACGTCCTCGGCGAAGTCCTTCACCGCGACCCCTACCGGCACGTCGGCGGCGTCGTACAGAACCACCGTGTTCTCGCCGTGCGGGCAGAACGCCACCCCGTGCCGGTAGAGGTAGCGCAGCAGACCGGGCAGCAGCGCCGAGAACAGCCGCGCCAGCCAGGCGCGCGGTGCCAGGCCCGACCGGGCGACCAGTTCGGCGGCCAGGGCCTGGCCGTCCGAGCCGACCGTGAGCAGCGCCGCCATGGTCCGCGCCCGCTCGCCCTCGCGCAGCAGCCCGGTCACCGGCTCGCGCCACACCGCGCCGAGCAGCTCGTGGTAGCGGTACGGGGCGTCGGGCACCGAGGCGTACAGCGGGTGGCGCACGGCCACGGACGCCACCTCGCCGAGCGGGTGGAAGCGCAGCTCGTCGCGCAGGTACGGGTCGGCGTCGCGCAACGCGAGCAGCCACGCGCTCACGTCGGGCGCGGCCCGCGTCGGCTCCGTGGACAGGCCGCGCCAGACCAGCGTGTTGCGGATGAGCAGCGGCACCTTCACGTTGCGCCGCTCCGGCCGGTCCAGGTTGGCGAGGGTGCGGATCGACTGGAGCGGCCGGTAACGGTCGGGGCCCTCGCCGAGCGGCACGATCCGGCCGCCGGCGAGGTACGGGGCGAACAGCGGCTCCACCGCCTCGTCCCAGTGGAACGGGTGGACGGGCAGCCAGGTGAACGCGGCCGGGTCCAGCCCGCTGCCCGCCGCCGCCTCCTCCAGGGCGACGGCGAACTCCTTGCGGACCTCCTCGTCCAGCTCCTCCGCCAGCAGCGTCTCCGCGTCCAGCCCGGGCACGCCGGAGTACGCGGCCAGCGACGAGTGGACGGCCGCCCACCGCAGGCGCACCGACCCTGCGGCCTCGGGGGCGTAGGCGGCGACGTCGGAGGCGGCGAAGCCGAGCCGGCCCTTGTTCAGCAGCATGCAGGGGTGGCCGTGCTGGTGCGCCTCCAGGTCGAGGTGGTCGAGGGCGGCCAGCTCGGCGGCGGGCAGGGCGCGGGACAGGACCTCCGCCTCGGCCCGGCGGGTGGCGGTCAGCTCGCGCAGCGCCTCGGCCGCGGTCGGGCCGTCCCAGCCGAGGACCGCGCGGGCGTCGAGCAGCAGCCGCTCGGGCCCGTCCTCCCCATCCCCGGGGGTGGGGTGGCGGCGCAGCGAACCGGGCTCGACCCGCCACGAGCCGAACGACCCGCGCGCCGCCCGGAACGTCCACCGCACCCCGCCGCCCAGCTCCAGCAGGTATCCGTCGTCCGTCCCGTCCGGCCGCGGGACCAGCAGCTCCTCGTACGCGAACTCCTCCACGGCCTTGACCAGCAACCGCCGCCCGGCCTCCTGCCACGCCTCCTGCCACGCGCCGCGCGCGATCCCGCTCATCGGCCGCCCTCCTCGGACCGGGCGAGCGCCGGCAACGCGGCCCCGGCCGGGGGTGACGATCTCGAGGGGCCGGTCGCCCTTCTCGTAGAACTTGACCATGCGCTGGACCGGGCGCGGGTCG
>NZ_JBFAIA010000131.1:0-23320 GCF_040654455.1 Nonomuraea sp. NPDC050691 | reverse complement strand
GACACCGCGCTGAGCGCGCCGGAGCTTGAGTTCCTGGAGGCCGGCCTCGCGCTGCGCGACACGGAGGAGGCCGCGGCCCGCCGCCGCGCCCGCCGCCTGCGCCACCTCGCTGTCACGCTCGCCGTCCTGCTGGTGCTGGCCTCCTCGGCCACCGTGTACGCGGCGCGCACCCAGGCGACGGCCACCGAGCAGCGCGACCTCGCGCTGTCGCAGAAGGTCGCGGGCGAGGCCGCCGGCCTGCGCGAGGCGGCGCCGTCGCTGGCTGCGCAGCTCAGCCTCGCCGCCTACCGGCTGTCGGCCACGCCCGAGTCGCGCGGCGGCCTGCTCACCGCCTTCACCGCCCCGTACGCGGCGCGGCTGACGGCGGGCGAGGGGATCAACCGGGCGCTGTTCAGCCGCGACGGCCGCACGCTCGTCGCCGCCGGTGACGACGGCGTCCGCCTCTGGGACGTGACCGACACCCACCGGCCGGCCCTGCTGTCGGAGTTCGCGGCGGACGGCGCCGACGTCGAGGGCGCCGCGCTCAGCGCCGACGCGCGCCGGCTCGTGACCGCCGGTCTCGACGGTTCCGTACGGGTGTGGGACGTGACCGAGCCGAGGCGGCCGGTCCTGGTGTCCGGGTTCGCCGCCCACGAGAGGGCCTCCTGGTCGGTGGCCCTGACCGCCGACGGCTCCATGGCGGCCACCGTGAGCGACGACGGCACCGCCCGGCTGTGGGACCTGTCCGACCCCCGCGACCCCGGTCCGCTCGCCACGCTGACCGGCCACGCCGGCGCCGTGCGCGGCGTCGCGCTCGCCCCCGGCGGCCGTACCCTCGCCACCACCGGCGACGACAACACGGGGCGCCTGTGGGACGTCTCCGACCGGCACCGGCCGCGCCTCCTCGGCACCCTCACCGGGCACGGCGAGGACATCTGGGCCGTCACCTTCAGCCCCGACGGCACCAGGATCGCCACGGGGAGCGACGACCGCACGGGCGGGCTGTGGGACGTCTCCGACCCGCGCCGGCCGCGCCGGCTCGCCATCCTGCCCGGCCACTCCGGGCCGGTCATCGCCGCCGGGTTCGGCCCCGGCGGGCGGACGGTGGCCACCGGCGGCTGGGACCACGAGATCAGGGTGTGGGACGTGGCCGGCCCCGAGCCCCGCCTGGTCACCGTGCTGACCGGGCACGCCGACACTGTCGGGTCCGTGGCGTTCAGCCCCGACGGGCGCACCCTGGCCAGCGCGAGCTGGGACCACACCGCCCGGCTGTGGGAGACCGGCGAACCCGTCGCGCGCGGCCACGAGGGGCCGGTGCGCGCCGTGGCCTTCCATCCCGGCGGGAACCTGCTGGCCTCGGGCGGCGACGGCCGCGCGGTGCGGCTGTGGGACGTCGCCGACCCGTACCGTCCCGTCGCGCGCGGCGTCCTCGCCGGCCCGTCCGGCACGACGTACGCGCTGGCGTTCGGCCGGGGCGGCACGGTGCTTGCGGCGGCGGGCGAGGACGAGACGGTGCGGCTCTGGGACGTGTCCGACCCGGCGGAACCGGCCGAGCTGCCCACGCTCACCGAGCCCACCGCCAGGGTCCGCACGGTCGCGTTCAGTCCCGACGGGCGGACGCTGGCCGGCGCCGGGTTCGACAACACCGTGCGGCTGTGGGACCTCACCGACCCGCGTGAGCCCGCCCCGCTCGCCGCGTTCGACGGCCGGGCCGGCTCGTTGTACTCCGTGGCGTTCGCCCCGGACGGGCGGAGGCTGGCGAGCGCGGGATTCGACGGCGCCGTGCGGCTGTGGGACCTCGCCGACCCGCGCCGCCCGGCCCTGACGGCCACGTTGTGGGGGCACCGGAGCACCGTCCACGCGGTCGGCTTCAGCCCGGACGGCAGCCTGCTGGCCAGCGCGAGCTTCGACCGGACGGCACGCCTGTGGGATCTCACCCCTGCCGGCGGACCGGGGCCGCTCGCCACCCTGGCCGGGCACCGGTCCGGGGTCAGCGCGATCGTGTTCGGCCGCCGAGGCCTCCTCGCGACCACCGGCGACGACCGGACCGTGCGGCTGTGGGACCTCGCGGACGCGGCGGCGCCGCGCCCGCTGGCCGTGCTCACCGGGCACGGCGACTCGGTCCACGCGGCGGCGTTCGGCCCCGGCGGCCGCACGCTGGCCACGGCGAGCGCCGACGGGACGGTGCGGCTGTGGGATCCCGACCCCGAGCGCGTGGCCGCCCGGGTCTGCGCCGTGTCCCATCCGGCCATCTCGCCGTCCGAGTGGGCGGAGCACTTTCCCGGCCTCCCGCCGTCGCCTCCCTGCCCTTTTGGGAGATCTTCTTCTGTTACGGCACGGCCGGCCTGGCCGCCACCCGCCGCACGGGGCTGAGGGCCTCCAGGAAGACGCCCGCTGACCGGGTGACGGCGGGCCGCCGACACGGCGTCTTCCTGGCCATGGCTTCCGTGAAGCCCCCGTGGCCTCGGCAGGCCGCGCCCGTCCGGCCCGCGTCCACGTCCCGCGGTTCAGGCCTCGCTACGACGACAGCAGGGCCGCGGGGTCGCCTTCCGGCGGGCCCGCCGGCCACCACTGGCCCTCGCGCAGAGTGAACGGGTACCAGCGGCCGTCGCGGCCGTAGCGGAGCTGCCGGTCGCCGCCGATGGTCCACCGGTTGCGGGACACCTCCGTGGGCGGCGGCTCCTCACCCTCCCACGCGGCCTCCAGCACGGCCCCGGCCCTGGCCAGTTCCTGGCGGGGCGGCGTCCAGGACGACTCCAGCGCGTCGAGCCCGTCGGCGCCGCCGTACCGCCAGGCCCGGACCGCGGCGTCCAGGCCGAGGTCGAGGTCGTGCTCGGCGGCGAGCCGCACGCGGTCCTGGTACTCGGTGAGGACGGCCGGCTCCCGGCCGAGAGCGGCGGCGGCGAGCACGTCGCGGGCCCGGGAGGCGGCCGAGGCGGCCAGCACCTCCAGCGCGGCGACGTCCACGCCGGGAGCGGGCTCCAGCCGGAGCGGCGTGAACGGGACGTCGAGCGGAGGCGGCTCGGGCAGCGGCGGCACCCCGGCGCCCGTCACTCCGGCGTCCGCGGCCCCGGCGGTCGTGACCGCTCCTGTGGTGGAGCCGTCCGCGGCGCCGGGAACCGCGCCCGCGGCGGGGGCGGTGTGGCTCTGGAGCGCCCGCACCAGGTCGTCCCGGCCGCGTCCCCGCAGGAGCAGCAGCACGAACGGGTCGCCGTCCAGCAGCCAGGACGCCTGGTAGCACAGCGCCGCCGCGTGCGGGCACGGGTGACCCCAGTCGGGGCAGGAGCACTCCGGTTCGAGGTCGCCCACGGCGGGCAGCAGCGGCACGGCCGCGTCCTCGGCCGCCTCGACGAGGTCGTGCGGCATGTCGCCGTCGAGCAGGGCGGCGATGTGGCCGGCCTTGGCGGTGACCTGGTCGAGGAAACGGTCCCACTCGGCGGCGGTGAGCCGCTCGACGCGCACGACCGTGTCGTACTCGCCCTCGGTGACCGCCGCCAGCCGGCCCGGGCTGACCGTGATGGGCCCGACCTGGCCGGTCTTGGCGTAGGCGCGGCCCTTGCGCAGCAGCCCCTGGTCGAGGGACGTGTCCTCCAGGGCCTTGATCCAGGCGTGGCCCCACCAGGTGGTGGCGAAGCGGGCCCCGGCCCGCTGGCGGGGGAAGGCGGGGAATCCTACGGCGTTCATCTCAGCTCCACCAGCGCGGCGAGTTCGGCGTCGGTCAGTTCGGTGAAGGCGGCCTCGCCGGAGGCCAGCACGGCCTCGGCCAGGGAGCGCTTGGCGGCGAGCATCCGGGCGATGCGGTCCTCGATGGTGCCCTCGGCGATCAGCCGGTGGACCTGCACGGGCCGGGTCTGGCCGATGCGGTAGGCGCGGTCGGTGGCCTGGTCCTCGACGGCCGGGTTCCACCAGCGGTCGTAGTGGATGACGTGGTCGGCTCGGGTGAGGTTGAGTCCGGTGCCCGCGGCCTTGAGCGACAGTAGGAAGACCGGCGCCTGGCCGTCCTGGAAGCGGCGGACCATCTCCTCACGGCGGGGGACGGGCGTGCCGCCGTGCAGGAGCTGCGTGGCGACGCCCCGGCCGGACAGGTGCCGTTCGAGCAGCCGGGCCATCGCGACGTACTGGGTGAAGACGAGCACGGCGCCGTCCTCGGCCACGATGGTGTCGACCAGCTCGTCCAGCAGCTCCAGCTTTCCGGAGCGGCCGCTCAGGCGGGGCGCGGCCTCGTGCAGGTAGTGGGCGGGGTGGTTGCAGATCTGCTTGAGCCCGGTGAGGAGCTTGACGATGAGCCCGCGCCGGGCCATGCCCTGGGCCTCGGAGATCCGGGCCATGATCTCACGCACGACCGCCTCGTACAGGCCGGCCTGCTCGGTGGTGAGCGCGACCGGCCGGTCGGTCTCGGTCTTGGGCGGCAGCTCGGGCGCGATGCCGGGGTCGCTCTTGCGGCGGCGCAGCAGGAACGGGCCGACCAGCCGGGACAGCCGCCCGGCGGCCTCGGGGTCGCCGGATTCGGCGGGCCTGGCCCAGCGTGCCCGGAAACGGGCGAGCGGGCCGAGGAGTCCGGGCGTGGTCCAGTCGAGGATGGCCCACAGCTCCGACAGGTTGTTCTCGACGGGGGTGCCGGTGAGGGCGACGCGGGCGGCGGCGGGGATCTCGCGCAGGGCCTTGGCGGTGCCGGAGGCGGGGTTCTTGACGTGCTGGGCCTCGTCGGCCACCAGCAGCCCCCACGGGTGGGCGGCCAGGCGGGCGGCGTCGAGGCGCATGGTGCCGTACGTGGTGAGCGCGAAGCCCTCCTCGGGCAGGGTGCGGGCGGCGCCGTGGTAGCGGCGCACGGGCACGCCGGGGGCGAAGCGGGTGATCTCGCGCTCCCAGTTGCCGAGCAGCGAGGCGGGGCAGACCACGAGGGTCGGGCCGTCGCCCTCGACGGCCCGGTGCAGGTGGAGCGCGATGAGCGTGATGGTCTTGCCCAGGCCCATGTCGTCGGCCAGGCAGCCGCCGAGCCCGAGAGAGGTCATGCGGGCCAGCCAGCGCAGCCCGTGGAGCTGGTAGTCGCGCAGCGTGGCGGCCAGCCCCTCGGGAGCCCGGATGTCGAGGGGCTCGGCCAGCCGGTCGCGCAGCTCGGCCAGCCAGGCGCTCGGCTCGACCGGCACCTGCTCGCCGTCGACCTCCACGGCGCCGGTCAGCGCGGCGCCGAGCGCCTCCAGCCCGGTCAGCGGCTTGAGGTCGCGCTGGCGGGCCTTGCGCGCCACGTCGGGATCGACGAGCACCCACTGGTCGCGCAGCCGTACGACGGGGCGGTGCGCCTCGGCCAGGGCGTCCATCTCGGCGGCGGTCAGCCGTTCGCCGCCGAGGGCGAGCCGCCAGTCGAAGCCGGTCAGGTGCCGTCCACTGAGGAAGGAGGGCAGGTCGGAGGGCCGGTCGCGGTCGCCGACGACGGCGCGGGCGGTCAGGCCGCGTACCAGGTGGCGGGGCCAGTGGACCTCCACGCCCGCGGCGGCCAGCCGCTCGGCGGCGCCGGCCAGCAGCTCCTCCACGTCGCCGTCGGACAGCGCGAGCTCGTCGGGGACGGCGCTGTCGAGAAGCCGGGCCAGCGCGGGCCAGGCGCGGGAGGCGCGGCGCAGCGCCACGGTGACGTCGATGCGGGCCCGCCCGCCGAGCCCCGGGTCCTGGCCGCGCCACAGGGCTCCGGCGTCGACCACGAGGGACGGGTCGGCCTGCGCGTGGACCTGGACGACGGCGCGGAAGTCGTCCACGGCGGGGTCGCCGGCCTCGAGGCGCAGGGACACCCGCACGCCGGAGTCGAGCGCGGACGACACCTCGCCCGCCCAGGCGCGCAGCCGCCCCGCCTTGCCCGGCTTGGCGGCGGCGAACAGGGAGGTGCCGGTCGCGCGCACCGCGCCGGGGGAGCGGGGCATCGCGTCGGCCACCGCGTCCAGGAACGCCCGCACGTGCCGCTCGGCATCGGGCAGCGGCGCGGACTCACCGCCTCGTGAGGGCAGCGGCGCAGGCTCACCGCCGTGTGAGGAGAGGGGCGCGGCCTCACCGCCCCGCGAGAGGAGGGACGCGGGCTCGTCGCCGGGCGAGGGCAGAAGCGGGCCGCGGGCGGCGGCGGGCATGGCGGCGGCCAGCTCGCGCACGCGCTGGAGGTCGGCGGCGTCGAACGGCCCGGCCCGCCAGGCGTCGTGGTCGCCGTCCGTCACGCCGGGCAGGATGCGGCCGCGGGCGACGAGCTGGAGGGCGACGACCGCGGCGGCTCCCCAGAAGCGGGCGGCGGGGTGGGCCGCGGCGTCGTGGCGGGCGCGGGCCAGCGCCGCGACGGCCTCGCCCACGGGCAACCGCGTGGCGGGCCCGTCCGCCGTGCCGTCACCGGTGTCCCCGCCGGTGGGGAGGAAGACCATCCGGCCGGACCTGGGCGGATCGCCCGGCTCGAAGAGGACCGCCTGCCGTACCAGATCCGTTGATGAGCTCACGGCCGTACAGTGTACGGTACGTGTGGCCGCGGTTCGCCACAGCCGGCATCGGACGTTCGCCTCATCACCGGCATATTCGATCATCCATAGCCTTAAGGGCATGACTGACTGGCTGGTTGGACTCATGGAGGACCTCGGGGCGCCGGGGGCCGGGATCGCGATCGCGCTGGAGAACCTGTTCCCGCCGCTGCCGAGCGAGGTGATCCTGCCGCTGGCGGGCTTCACGGCGAGCCGGGGCGAGATGGACCTGTTCGACGCGCTGCTGTGGACCACGCTGGGCTCGGTGGTGGGCGCGCTGGCGCTGTACTGGGTGGGGGCCCTGCTCGGCCGGGAGCGGGTGCTGGCGATCGCCGCGAAGATCCCGCTGGTCAAGCCCGCCGACATCGAGAAGACCGAGGCATGGTTCCTCCGGCACGGCCGCAAGACGGTGTTCTTCGGCCGGATGGTGCCGCTGTTCCGCAGCCTCATCTCGATCCCGGCGGGCGTCGAGCGGATGCCGGTCACCACGTTCCTGGCCCTGACGACCGCCGGCAGCCTCATCTGGAACTCCATCTTCGTGATGGCCGGCTACCTGCTCGGCGAGCAGTGGGAGCTGGTGGAGACCTACGTCGGCATCGGCTCGAACGTGGTGATCGCCCTGGTCGTTCTCGCGGTGCTGGTCTTCGTCGGCGTGCGGCTGGCCGAGCGGCGCAAGGGGCGGAACACGTCACGTCGCTGAGGGGGCCGGTCGCTGAGGGGGCCGCGACGGAGCCACGCCTCCGTCAGGCGCACCCATCCTTGACAAATTTTTTTGTCGGTGGGACGGTGGGGGCACCTCGGAAACGGACCTCTCGGAACGGAGACGGAGCATGCGGAAGATCGTCGCGGGACTGTTCATCTCGCTGGACGGTGTGGTGGAGTCGCCGGAGAAGTGGCACTTCCCGTACTTCAACGACGAGATGGCGCAGATCATCGGCACCCAGATGGAAGCGGCCGACGCCATGCTGCTCGGCCGCCGCACCTACGAGGAGTTCGCCGCCTACTGGCCGAACCCCGAGCCGCAGGCCGCCGACATGGCCGGCTACATGAACGGCACCCCCAAGCACGTCGTCACCACCACTCTGCGCACGGCCGAGTGGGAGAACTCCACGATCATCGAAGGCGACGTCCCCGCCGCGCTCAAGGAGCTCAAGGAGCGGCCCGGCAAGGACATCTCGATCACCGGCAGCCCCACGCTGGTGCGCTCGCTGCTGCGCGGCGGCCTGCTGGACGAGCTGCGCCTGCTCATCCACCCGATCGTGGTGGGCGGGGGCGCGAAGCTGTTCACCGACGGTGAGCAGGTGCCGCTGCGGCTGCTCGGCGGCCGCACACTGGAGACCGGTGTCATCTACGCGACCTACGGAAGGGCCTGACCGTGCCGACGACCACCAGCACCAAGACCGTCGCCGCGAAGCTCCTGGTCAAGCCGGGCACCGCCGTCTGGGTCTCCGGCCCGGCCCACCGGGGGCTGGTCGAGCCGCTGCCCGAGGGCGCCCGCCACGCCGAGACCCTCGGCGAGGCGGACGTCGCGGTGCTCTTCGCCGCCGACGCCGCCTCGGCCCGCCGGACGCTGGACGAGCACCGCGACGCGCTGACCGGCCCGTCCGTGCTGTGGGTGGCCTACCCGAAGGGCAACCGGTCCGACATCAACCGCGACACGCTGTGGCCGATCGTCGGCGAGTACGGCCTGCGGCCCAACGGGCAGGTGGCCGTGGACGAGGTCTGGTCGGCGCTGCGCTTCCGCCCGCTGAAGGAGGGCGAGGCGCCGTTCACGGGCGGTCGCTGAGCGCCCCGCCGCCCGTACCGTGGGACGCTTCCGGGCAGTCGGGACGCGGTGCCTCGACGAGGCCGGGGCGGCAGTGGGCAGCGAGTCGAAGACGCCCGGGATCAGGGTGTCAGGGAGCGCAGGCGGGAGCGGATGGCCGTGGCGGCGGCTGTGGGGGCCTCCCAGCTTCCGTCCAGCGGGGTGATGGTGACGTTGCCGGCCGCTAGCAGCGTCCGGTCGGCGTCCTGCACGGGGTCGGGGCCGGGGTCGGCGATCGGGACGATGCGGTAGCACAGGGCGCACGTCTCCGGAGCGGGCGTGTAGCCGGCGGCGTACGGCAGCGAGCTGCCCAGGCGGGCGAGACTGACCGTGCCGTTGGGCGTGACGGGGTAGTTGACGTTCAGAGCGGTGCGGGCCGGCAGTACCGGGCCGCCGTTCGCGGTGGCCGCCAGCCGGTCCACCAGCCGTACGGTGAACTGGATCGACCGGGCGGCGCTGGGCACGGCGCTGCCGTCGCGGGCGACGCTGACCGCGATGGCGGGGACGCCCGCGGTGATGGCGGTGATGGCGGCGCCGACCGTGCCGGAGTAGGTGGCGGCGGCGGCGACGTTCTCGCCCGGGTTCGGCCCGGAGACGACCAGGTCGGGCGGGTTACCGGCGAAGGGGACGCGGGTGCCGAAGGAGACGGCGTCGCTGGGGCTGCCGCCGACGGCCCACCCGTCGTCCTGCTTGGCGGCCTCGATGGTGCCGCCGAACCTGGCGTTGATCAGGGTGCCGGAGGCGCTGGAGTCGGCGGCCGGCGCGACGACCGTGACCTCGTGCCCGGCGGCCGTCAGGGCCTGGCGCAACTGGTGGAGGTAGGCCGAGGAGTAGCCGTCGTCGTTGGTCAGCAGGATGCGCAGGGGCTGCCGGTGGAGCGCCTGCGCGGGTGCGGTGCCCGTGGTCAGCAGCGCGAGGATGAGGAGGGGGAGGAGGGCGAGGCGTTTGAACACGTGGATCTCCTTGCCGAGCACCGTTGCCGACACGTGGCGGAACTCGCCTACGTGACGGCTTGGACGGTATGTGGGCCCCACCCCGCCGGACCACCTGCAAACCCCCTCAACCAACCCCAGATGAACGCCGGATGAACCCCGCGTGAACGGGGTTCGAGGCCGGGAGGCGGGGTCCGTGACCCGGGGGCGGGCCCTTAGGCTGAGGCTCGTGATCAGCACGCGTGAGCTCAACCGGGCGACCCTGGCCCGCCAGCTGCTGCTCCGGCGGCACGCCATGCCCGCCCTGGAGGCCGTGGAGCATCTGGTCGGCCTGCAGGCCCAGGCCCCCTTCCCGCCGTACTTCGGCCTGTGGTCGCGCCTGGACGGGTTCACCCCGGACGAGCTGGCCCGGCCGCTGCTGGAGCGGGAGGCGGTGCGCATCGTGCTCATGCGCGGCACCGTCCACCTGGTCACCGCGGCCGACGCCCTGATACTGCGCCCGCTCACGCAGCCCCTGCTCGACCGCTACATGAGCGCCTCCTACGGCCGTTCCCTCCAGGACGTGGACGGCGACCAGCTGGCCAAGGCCATCCGCGAGGCCCTCAGGGAGCGCCCTCTGACGGCCGCCGAGCTGGGCGCGCACCTGGCCGAGCGTTTCCCCGGCGCCGCGCCGGGCGACATCGCGCTGGCCGTGCGCTGCCTGGTGCCCCTCGTCCAGGTGCCGCCCCGCGCCGTGTGGGGCAAGGCCGGGCGGACCGCGTACGTGCCGATGGAGGAGTGGCTGGGACGGCCGCCGCACCCCGATCCGTCGCCGGAGCGGCTGGTGCTGCGCTACCTGGCCGCCTTCGGGCCCGCCACGGTCGCCGACGCGCAGGCGTGGTCCGGTCTGACCCGGCTGAAGGAGATCGTCGAGCGGCTGCGTCCCCAGCTGGCCGTCTTCCGCGACGAGCAGGGCCGTGAGCTGTTCGACCTGCCCGACGCGCCGCGTCCCGGCGCCGACGAGCCCGCGCCCGTCCGCCTGGTCGCGCCGTTCGACAACGTGCTGCTCGGCCACGCCGACCGTACCCGGATCATCTCCGACGAGGACCGCAAGAAGGTCATCACGATCAACGGGCAGGTGCTGGGCACGGTGCTGGCCGACGGGTTCGTGCGCGGGGTGTGGAAACGCGAGGGGCCGGTGGTCACGGTCGAGCCGTTCGCGCCGCTGACGCCGGGGCAGGTGGAGGAGGTCAGGGCCGAGGCGCTGGCGCTGCTCGCCTTCGCCGAACCGGCCAAGGCGGACCGGCACGAGGTCAGGGGGCTCGGCTCGTGAGGGGGCCGGCCGTTCGTGAGGGGATCGGCCGCTCGTGAGGTGGATCCGCCGGTGAAGGGGGATCGGCCCATGAGGGGGATCGGCCCATGAGGGGGATCGGCCCGTGAGCGCCGCGACGGGCGTGAGCCGGGCCCGCATGGGGGCGGCGGTGCTGGTCGCCGCGCCGCCCGAGCGGGTCTTCGCCGTGCTCACCGACTGGCCGCGCCACCACGAGTGGATGGTCCTGACCACCGCCCGGCGGAGCGGGCCGGATCAGGTGGAGGCGTTCACCGGGGTGGGCCCGCTGGGATTCCTCGACACGATGACGATCACCCGTTGGGAGCCGCCGACGCTCGTACGGGTCCGCCACACCGGGCGGCTGGTGCGGGGCGAGGGCGTCTTCCGGGTCCGGCCGTACGGGGGCGGCAGCCGGGTGATCTGGGCCGAGGACCTGGACCTGCCGCTGGGGGCGGTGGGGCGGCTGCTGTGGCCGCTGGCCAGGCCGTTCGCCGACGCGATGGCGCGGCTGTCACTGCGCCGCCTGGCCCGCCTGGTGGAGTGATCCCTCAAGGGGGACGGCCCCGGCACGGATGACGGCTGCCCCGCGCAGGCCCGGGAGCCGTCAGGCGGACTTCTCGTGCGGTCCCGCGTCGCGGCCGCCCGGCCCGCGGGGCACCAGGGCCGGGTTGACGTTGCCGAGGACGGTCTCGCGGGTCACCACGACGCGGGCCACGTCGTCGCGGCCCGGCACCTCGTACATGACGTTGAGCAGCACCTCCTCGACGATCGCGCGCACGCCGCGGGCTCCGGTGCGGCGCAGCAGCGCTTGCTCGGCGATCGCCTCGACCGCGCCGGGCGTGAACTCCAGCTCCACGCCGTCCATCTCCAGCAGCCTGCGGTACTGCTTGAGCAGAGCGTTGCGGGGCTCGGTCAGCACGCGCACCAGCGCCTCGCGGTCCAGCCGCTCCAGCGTCGCCGTCACCGGCAGGCGGCCGACGAGCTCGGGGATGAGCCCGTAGGCGACCAGGTCGGACGGCATGACCCCGGCCAGGGAGCCGGTGCCGGGCTCGGAGCGGGCGCGCGGGGTAGCGCCGAAGCCCGCGCCGCCGCGTCCCGACCTGGCCTCCACGATCTGCTCCAGGCCGTCGAAGGCGCCGCCGCAGATGAACAGCACCCCGGTCGTGTCGATCTGGATGTGGTCCTGCTGGGGGTGCTTGCGGCCGCCCTGCGGCGGGACGCCGACCGTCGTACCCTCGATGATCTTCAGCAGGGCCTGCTGGACGCCCTCGCCGGAGACGTCGCGGGTGAGCGAGGGGTTGTCGCCCTTGCGGGCGATCTTGTCGATCTCGTCGATGTAGACGATGCCGGTCTCGGCCCTGGCGACGTCGTGGTCGGCGGCCTGGAGGAGCTTGAGCAGGATGTTCTCGACGTCCTCGCCGACGTAACCCGCCTCGGTCAGGGTGGTGGCGTCGGCGATGGCGAACGGGACACCGAGCACCCGGGCCAGGGTCTGGGCCAGGTAGGTCTTGCCGGAGCCGGTGGGACCGATCATGAGGATGTTGGACTTGCCCAGCTCCAGCTCGTCGAGCCGGCCGTGCCGGACGCGCTTGTAGTGGTTGTAGACGGCCACCGCCAGGGCGGTCTTGGCGGGCGTCTGGCCGATGACGTACTGGTCGAGGAAGGCGTGGATGTCGCGGGGCGCCGGCGGCGTCCCGTGGGCGGCCGTGTCGCCGGCCTCCTCGCGGGCCTGCTCGCGCAGGAGCTCGGTGCACTGCGCGACGCATTCGTCGCAGATGCAGATGTGCGCGGGGCCGGCGATGAGCTTCCTGACCTCGGCCTGGCTCTTGCCGCAGAATCTGCACTTCAGCCCGGGCGCCATCCGCGCCGCCTCCTCCGCCTCGCTTGATCAGATGATGACACCATCTGAATGGCGACGGTATCTTGGTTCGGTACGGGGCGCAAACGCGCGAACGGAGGACGATGGCCCGGCTCAGCAGGGCGGAGCTGCAACGGCTCAACCGCTCGAAGGTGCTCGAGGCGGCGCGACGGGAGTTCGCGGAGCGGGGCTTCGGCCGCGCCACGATCGACGGCATCGCCGAACGGGCCGGGCTGACGCGCGGGGCCGTCTACTCGAACTTCCCCGGCAAGCGGGCCCTGTACTTCACGGTCCTGGCCGAGCTGTCCGACGCCGGGCCCGATTCCGGCGAGGCGGGCCGGGCGCGCACGGCGCGGGAGGCCCTGGCGGCGTTCGCGCGGGCCTGGGTGGCGCGGCTCCCCCTGGTGACCGGCGGCCTCGGCGACCCGGGCGACCCGGCCGGGGAGGGGCGGCCGGCGGTGGACCTCATGCCGGAGATCGTCGCCGACGAGCACCTGCGTGCGGTGGCTTCGGGGCTGCGGCGGCTGGACGCGCTGCTGCTGGGGCTGGCCCTGGAGCGCATGGACGTCCTGGAGAACGCGGGCGTTCCAGGGAATGCGGGTGTCACGGATGACTCGGGCGTCCCGGAACGCGGAGGTTTCCCGGAGCGCGCCGGGTTCCCGGAGCGGGACACCGGGGGCGGAGACGATCTCCGGGGTTCCCAGGCGGCGGGTGGGCGCCGGGTGCGGGTGGCCGAGGCGGTGCTGATGACGCTGAGGGGCGCCGGCGAGCTGGCCGTCGCCGCGCCCGGCTTCGTGGAGCCGTTCGACCTGATCGCGGTGTGCGAGGAACTGGCGGGACTGGATTTGGGCGACCGGTGGACGCCGCCCCTGGTCTTCCCGCGCGTCCAGCCTGCCGACGCCCCCTGGCCGGGCTCTGCGCGCGCCGGCGGTCTTGTGCCAGGGGTGATGGCGGACCGCGGCTCTGTGCGGCCCGGCGATCTCGGGGCCGGGGCCGTGACGGCGGAGGACGGGGTGGTGGCGGTGCTGGGGCTGCTGGAGGCCGGCGCCGTGGAGGAGGCCGTGCGCGCCGCGCCCCCCGGCGTGCCGGTGACCGTGGCCCTGGTCACCGGGGACCCGGCCGAGCTGGCGCCGCTGGCGCGGCTGGTGCTCGCCGACGTGACCCGCTGCCTGCGCCGGGCGTTCCCGCCGCGGGCGTGGCCCAGGCTGCGCTTGACGTACGACGAGACGGGCGCGCTGGCCGCGGCCGCCGGAGTGCCGGCGGTCACGGACGAGACGGTGGCGGCGGTGCGGGTGCGCGACGGCCGGATCGTCGCCCGCGCCGACGGCCCCGGCGCCTGCCACGCGATCGCCTCCAGCGTCCGGCTCGCCTCCGTGTGAGCGGTTCCCCACAGGCGCACAGCCACAGGCGCACAACCATCGGCGCACACCCAGGTTCCTGACCGGCGCACACCCAGGGGGCGGCGTCTGTCCGCGCCCCCGCGCAACCTCCCGCGACCGGCCTGAGCCCCGGCGCCTGATATGATCTGCTTCATCACTTGAGCCTTCTCGGCCCGGATCTCATCCGCCGAGGAGGCTTTTCTCATGTCCGGGGCCGTCGCGCCCCAGCCCCCGTCAAGGTCGTAGTCCGGCCGTTCCCCCGGACGTGACCTCCCGCGATTCCGCACCAAGGAGATTCATGCTCGACAGCACGACCGCGGCCGCCGCCGCGGGCACCTGGAAGCTCGGTGACCTGACGGTCAACCGCGTCGGGTTCGGAGCGATGCGCCTCACGGGCACCGCCCCGTTCGACATGGGAGCGCCGAGCGACCGCGAACGGTCGATCCACGTGCTCCGGCGCGCCGTCGACCTGGGCGTCAACCACATCGACACCGCCGCCTTCTACTTCTCGTCGCTGCGCTCGGCCAACGAGCTCATCAACCGGGCACTGGCGCCGTACCCGGACGACCTGGTCATCGTCACCAAGGTCTGGCCGGGACGGAACACCTCCGGCGAGTGGTGGTGGGCCACGCCCGAGCAGCTGCGCGGCCAGGTCGAGGAGAACCTGCGCCAGCTCGGCCGCGACCATCTGGACGTCGTGAACCTGCGCGTCCCCCCGAGCCGCAGGTCCGGCTCGATCGCCGAGCACTTCGGCGCCCTGGCCGGCCTGCGCGACGCCGGGCTCGTCCGTCACCTGGGCGTCTCCAACGTCACGCCGGAGCAACTGGCCGAGGCGCGGGCCATCGCGCCGGTGGTCTGTGTGCAGAACCCGTACGGCATCGGCGCGCCGGCCGAGGACCAGGAGTTCGTACGGGCGTGCGGGGAGCAAGGCGTCGCCTTCGTGCCGTTCTTCGCGATCGCCGGCGCCGGGCGCGAGGCGGGCGCGAGCGGAACCGACAGCGAGACGGTGCTCGCCGTCGCACGGGCACACGGGGTGACCCCTGCGCAGGTCCGGCTGGCGTGGATCCTCCAGCAGGGGCCGCACGTGCTGGCCATCCCGGGAACGAGCGACCCGGAGCACCTGGCCGCCAACGTGGCCGCGGGCGCCCTGAGGCTCTCGGACGACGACATGGCGCTCCTGGCGGGCGACCACCTCGCACGGCAGCCCGGCCCGGCGCGATGACCCCCGCACCTGAGGTCGTCCCGGGCAGGGGCAGGCCGTAGCACGGCCCGCCGGTCGCTACGATCACCGGATGCTCACTCATCCGCCGACGCGGCCGGCCCAGCGGACCGGCCGGCGCATGGCGTGGCTCGACGGCCTGCGCGGCGTCGCCGCGCTGGTGGTGGTCTTCGAGCACGCCCTGCGGCCGTTGCTGCCCGAGGCGCACGGGCCGGTCAAGGCGGCCTTCGACCCCGGCTGGTACGGGGTGCTGGTGTTCTTCCTGGTGAGCGGCTACATCGTGCCCGCGTCGCTGGAACGGCGCGGCAGCGTGCGGGACTTCTGGATCTCGCGGCTGTTCCGCCTGTATCCGCTGTTCGGCGTGGGTGTGGCCGGCATGGCGCTGCTCGTGGCGGCGGGCTGGGACGACGCGCACGTCTGGTGGAGCTCCCGGCCGGTCTCCATGACGCTGGGCCATCTGACGATGCTGCAGAACCTGCTCTACGTCCCGAACGTGGTCAACGTGCTGTGGACCCTCTCCTACGAGATGGCCTTCTACCTGCTGCTGACCGCGATGTTCACGCTCGGCGCGCACCGCGCGAGCCTCACCGGCGCGCTCGGCTTCGCCGCGGTGGCCGTGCTGGGCGGGGGCGCGCTGCCGGTCGCGCTGCTGTCGGCCGGCGGGGCGGGCCGGATGCTGACCTCCGTGCTCGCGGTGACGGCGGTGCTGGCCGCGTCCCTGGCCGCGGTGCTCAAGGGCCCGCAGCCGGTACGGCGCGCGGGTGCGGTCGTCCTCGGGGCGACCGTGCTGGTGCTGCTGCTGGTCAACCAGAGCTATCCGGGCCCGTGGCAAGGGCTGCTGATCC
The DNA here is from genome assembly GCF_040654455.1 of Nonomuraea sp. NPDC050691. NCBI lineage: Bacteria > Bacillati > Actinomycetota > Actinomycetes > Streptosporangiales > Streptosporangiaceae > Nonomuraea > Nonomuraea sp. NPDC050691. Next base: position 7,510 of record NZ_JBFAIA010000131.1, on the reverse strand, counting down.
TGGCCACCATGTTCGCGGGCACCGCGCTGTACCGGGCCGAGCGGGGCGAGATCTCCTGGTCCCGGGCCGGCTGGGTGGTGCTGGTGCCGCTGGCCGGTCTGTGGCTGGGGCGCGACGAGCCCGGGTTCCAGACGGCCACGGCGGCCGCCTGGATCACCTTCGCCGCCGGGATGGCGCTGCGGCACCGCAGGGTGCCGGGGGCGCTGGCCTGGCTCGGCCTGGTCAGCTACTCCGTCTACCTGCTGCATCCGCTGCTGCTGGAGAGCGCCGAGTGGTTCTGGCCCGAGCCGCTGACCGTTCCGCTGGGCCTGCGGCTGGCCGGCCTCGCGGGCGTGGTGGCGCTGCTTCTCGGGCTGAGCGCGCTCACCTGGCGGCTGGTCGAGGCTCCGGCCCAGCGGCTCGGCAGGCGCCTCACGCCTGGCGGGTGGGCAGGACCACGAGCTGGCGGAGGTTGACGTGGCGCGGCCGGCTGGTGGTGTAGGCGATCAGGTCGGCCACGTCGTCCGCCGCCAGCGCGCCGATCGAGGAGAGCATCCCGTCGAGCTGGCCGCTCAGCTCGGCGTTGTCGATGTGGTCGGCCAGCTCGGTCTCGGTCAGTCCGGGCTCGATGTTGGTGACGCGCACGTCCCGGCCGCCCAGCTCGGTGCGCAGCGTCGCCGACAGGTGCGTGAGCGCCGCCTTGGTCGCCCCGTACACCGCGTAGTTCGGGAAGCTCACATGGGCGCCGATGGAGGAGACGTTGACCAGGTCGGCGGGCCGCCCCTCGGCCGCCGCGGCGACGAGGTCGGGGACGAAGGCGCGGATGACGCGCAGCGCCCCGGTCAGGTTCGTGTCGATCATGCGGGCCCACTCGTCGTCGCGGCCCTCGGTGATCGGGTTGGGCAGCATGACGCCAGCGGAGTTCACCACCAGGTCGACCGGCCCGTACGCCTCGTGGACGCGGTCCGCGGCGGCGGCGACGCTGCCGGAGCCGGTGACGTCGGCGGTCACCGCCAGCGCCCGGCCACCCTCCGCGGTGATCTTGGCGGCCAGGTCGTCGAGCCGCTCGGCGCGCCGTGCCAGCAGGGCCACGCGGGCGCCGTGGGCGGCCAGGAGGCGGGCGGTGGCCTCGCCCATGCCGCTGGCGGCCCCGGTGACGACGGCGGTACGGGTGGAAAGAGCGTCGTAGCTCATGATCGGTGACTCCTGTTCGCGGGGTGTCGCGTCCGCCGGGCCTTGTCGCCGGCCGACGTGACGATCCTGCGACGCCCGCGCCGTCCTGCCCAGGGTGAGGCTCATCCTGGGTCTGGCAGTACCAGGCTGGACACGCGGCAGTTTGCCTAGGCTGTGTCCCATGAGTAGGGACCTGGGCGATTTCCTGCGTTCGCGACGGGCCCGCATCCAGCCGCAGGAGCTCGGCCTGCAGCCGTACGGACGCCGCCGGGTGCCCGGCCTGCGCCGCGAGGAGGTCGCGCAGCTCGCGGGGGTGAGCGTCGACTACTACATCCGCCTGGAGCAGGGCCGGGGGCAGAGCGTGTCGGACGCGGTGCTGGACGCCGTCGCCCGGGTGCTGCGGCTGGACGAGGTGGAGCAGGCGCACCTGCGCGACCTGGCGCGGCCGGAACGGCGGGAGCAGCCCCAGGAGGGCCGCGCCCGCGTGGGCGGGCAGCGGGTCCGGCCGGGGGTGCGGCTGGTCGTGGAGTCGGTGAGCGGGCCGGCGTTCCTGCTCGGCCGATACGGGGACGTGCTGGCCTGGAACGCCCTGGGGGACGCCCTGTGCGGCTTCTCCGAGCGCCTGTACCGCTTCGGTGAACGCGGGCTCAACCAGGCGCGGGACGCCTTCCTCAACCCCGCCACGCGCGAGTTCTACATGGACTGGCCCGCTGTGGCCGCCGACACCGTGGCGTTCCTGCGGCTCGAGGCCGGGCGGCGTCCGCGTGACAAGCGGCTGGCCGGACTGGTCGGCGAATTGTCGCTGGGCAGCGAGGAGTTCCGCCGCCTGTGGGCCGACCACCAGGTGAAGGAGAAGACGTTCGGCGTCAAGCGGATGCTGCACCCGGTCGTGGGCCGGCTCGACCTGGGCTACGAGGCGCTGGCGCTGCCCGGCGACCCGGACCAGATGCTGGTCGTCTACACCGCCGCGCCGGGTTCGGAGGCCGCGGAGAAGCTCGCGGTCCTGGCGAGCTGGTCGGCCGCCCCCTCCCTCCCCGCGTCCTGATCGCGCGGCCGGGTACGGTGTCCCGGCGAACCCACCGGACGGAAAGGCGGCATCGTGGAGCGTGGCATCGTGGAGGCCCGTGAAGGCGGCGGTGTGAGCGGGCACCGGCTGTGGCCGGGCGAGTCCGGCGAGCGGATCACCCCGTACCCGGTGTGGCCGGAACGGCCCGCGGCGGCCGTCGTGGTGCTGCCGGGCGGAGGCTACGAGCGCCTGGCCGAGCACGAGGGCGCGCCCGTGGCGCGGTGGCTGAACACGCTGGGCGTGGCCGCGTTCGTGCTGCGCTACCGGGTCGCGCCGCACCGCCATCCGCTGCCGCTGCTGGACGCGGCCCGGGCGGTGCGCTGGGTACGGGCCCACGCGGCGGAGCACGGGGTGGACCCGGCGCGGGTCGGGGTGCTGGGATTCTCGGCCGGCGGGCACCTGGCCGGGCTGCTGGCGACCGAGACGGGACCGATGCTGGCGGAGGGCCCGCACGACGAGGTGGACGCCCGCGAGGCGCGCCCGGACCTGGCGGTGCTGTGCTACCCGGTCGTGACCCTGACCGGGGACGCGGCCCACGCCGGGTCGGTGGCGTCCCTGCTCGGGCCCGGGCAGGAGGGCGGGGATCCGGCCGGGCTGTCGATCGAACGGCGGGTGGGGCCGCACACCCCGCCGGTGTTCGTGTGGCACACCGCCGACGACGCCTCGGTGCCCGTGGACAACACCCTGCTCCTGACGGGCGCGCTGGCCCGGCATCGGGTGCCGGTCGAGGCGCACGTGTACCCGAGCGGCGTGCACGGGCTCGGGCTGGCCGAGGGTGACCCGGTGGCAGGCGACTGGACCAGCCGGTGCGCCGTCTTCCTGCGCTCACGCGGCTGGACCGCCTGACGGCGGCGGACGGTCTCGCCGCCCGTCCGGTGAAGCCGGGGGCGGGCGGGGTGCCACCCCGCCTGCCCGGGCATTCAGTGACCGGCCGGAAGAGACGTCTCTCCCGCGGATTGTGGTGATCAGCGGGCCGGCAGGGCGCGGGTGCGCCCCCGCCGGCCCGCGTGGATCAGCGTCCGGCCGGTGGCGCCGCCTGGTAGCGCAGCACCACGCCGCCGTCGCCGTTCTCGTCCGCCGGGGACGAGCCGTCGTCGCAAAGCCGGAAGCCGGCCTTCTCCAGCACCCGGATCGACGGCGGGTTGGACGGCTCCACGGTGGCGTGGACGCTCTGGACGCCCGGCGCGGTGAACGCGAACGCGGTCAGGGCCCGGACGGCCTCGGGGGCGTAGCCGCGGCCCCGCCGGGACTCCACGATCCCGTACCCGATCTCCAGCGCGCCGTCGGACGGCGGCCAGAACATACCGATGGACCCGACCACCAGGCCGCTGTCGCGCTCGACCACCTGGCGGTGGCCGTGGGCGCCGAGCCACGCGGGGTGCTCGGCGAACAGGCCGGCGATCACGTGGTCGCCCTCGGCGGGGAAGTCGGCGGCCCAGTGGGCGAGCCGGTCACCCCGCACGACGGCGTCGACCTCCGCGGCGGTCCAGGCCCGCAGGATCAGGCGGTCGGTGCTCAGGTCGGGAATCGGCTCGGCGGCGGGTGCCTGGAACTGCTCGGAGGACGCCGCGGACGTAGAAGAAGACATGGTGGTGATACTCCTGGTCGTTGTCGAACGACCGGCCCGCGCCCTAGATGCGCGGGACCGGGATGAGGGCATGCTGATGACGGCCTATGGCAGCCATATTCATCAACCTCCTCTGTCCCGATGTGCACGCGTTCCTCGCGCCGCGGCGACCTTAACAGCCCTCACCGTGCCCGGCAAACCATCGGTACGGTGCCGGGCCGCACTTGCCCCTTGCCGCCCGGCGCAGTCGCGCACCGATGCTCAAGCGTCGCCCCGACCGGCTCCGAAAGGATGAGGCACGACCTGCCGGCCAGGAAAGGACGACGATGACGGAACAGCCGCACGGGCACACTTTCGAGATCCTCCACCGCGATCCCCAGATCACGGCGAGCATCAGGATGACGGTCGCGATCGCCCGCCTGGCGGAGGCCCAGGGCGGAGGGTTCTCGGAACTGTGGAAGTACGCCCGGCAGCCCGGCGTGAGCGTGGAGGGACAGTCCTTCGTCAGGTACCACACCTTCGAGGAGGGCCAGACGGACGTGGAGGTCGGCGTGCCTGTGGCCGGACGTCCCGTCAGCGCGGGACGTGTCGCCTCCGCCGAGCTGCCGGGTGGCACGGCCGTCGCCACGTGGCACCTCGGATCGCACGACAGTCTGGGCGACACCTACGCCGCGCTGGACGCATGGCTGAAGGAGCACGACCGCGAGCCTGACGGCGGGGCGTGGGAGGTCTACCACTGGTTCGACCTCAGCACACGACCCGATCCGTCGAGCTGGCCCGCCCCGGCGACCTGGCGTACCCAGCTGATCCAGCCGATGCGCTGACCCCGGTCTTCCGCCGGCACGGCGTCCGGCACCCGCGTCGTCGGCTCGCCGCCGGTCGTCACCGCCGGCCGCGTCCGCACGGCCCGCCGTGAGAGCCTCACCGCGGACGTCATGGAGGTGGCGCTCCGTCGGAAGATCGCGTGACTGGTCCATGTGTTGCCGAATCGCGATGATTTCGACGGCGGTGAGGGCGATCAGGCGGCGAGTCTGGAGGTCATGCGGCGACAGGAGCTCGGCAAGGACCCCGGCTTGGGCATGTCCGTCCATGACATCCGCAGTGGAGGGCAGGTCAAGGGCTGGTCGCCGTGAACTCCGGACGTCGGCGACGCCGTGGTGCTCATGCGGCCGGCGGCTACCTGACCAGAGAAGGGCTGGAGGAGCGCTTCGCCTATCCGTCGTCGAGCGAGATCCGCTACACCTGGATCATGTTGACCCCGGACGCCCACGACGAATACGTCGCGGGCGTCCAGGGCGCTCCAGGCTGGATGCTGGCGATCACCGCCGTGCTCGACCTGCGCCATCGCGAGCTGCTGTCCGCCTGCAGGAGAGGCGCTGACCGCCTGGAGGTGGGTGAACGGTTGCTGATCCTGCTGGCGGCTCTCCCGCCGCGGACCGGGCGGCCCGGCCCCGGCATGCGGCCCACAACACGGGTGATCCACCGCCGCATGGCCACCGCCGTGCAGGAGGCGCTCTCCTGCGGAAGGATCTTCCGCCGCGTCACCGGGCGCACGATCAGCGAGTATCGCAACGAACTGAGGGTGCGGGCCGTGCTGGAGCACATCGCCGACGGAGGCGCCCGGTTCGCCGAGCTGGCCACCATGTACGGCTTCGCCGATCACGCGCGCCTGACCCGGACGGTCCGCAGGCATCTCGCCGAGACACCCAGCGCCCTGCGCGGCCGCCTCGACTGACGGGGCAGCGCTTTGGCACGAGGGTCATGCCGTCGCGCACGGGCAGCGTCACGGACCCACCCCGCTCATCGCCGACGACCATCTCGCTCAGGCGGCGCATCAGCGATGAAGATTCTCATGACATGACGAGACACCCCGTCCCTCCGTGGCATGGGCGACCCGATTCACGCGCCATGCCGCGGGGCGCCGGCCACCCGACGCCCTGAGCCGACGAGCGAGGGTCAAAGGCCACGCAAAGCTACGCAGCGTATTCACATCGTCACCCATATGATCCTTACGTGGCCGACCCGGTGAATCACGAGCAGGACACTGACCGACCTCCGTCCGCGTCGCGGCGGGTGACGCCCGTGCCGCCCTTCCCGGTGTACGAGCCGGAGCCGCCGCGCGGCGTGGACCGGGTGAAGGTCGCGACGCTGGCGGTCACGGCGCTGTCCGTCGCGTTGGGGGCCTGGCTGGGGCTGTACCCGCCGGGCGCGGACACGCCGGACGCGCAGGCCGGGGCTTCCGGTACGCCGGCGCTCGCGGCGTCCGCCGTCCCGGAACCCTCGGCCGGTGGCGGCGCGGGCCGGGAAGGCGCGGAGGCCCGGGAGGGCGTGCCCAGGACGCGGGTCCAGGCCGAGACCCGGCGGCACCACCGTGCGCACGGCCCGGCTCGCGGCCGGAGCGGGCGCGACGTCCGATCGGACGGCCGCGACGCCAACCGTGACGCTCATGGGAGTGCCCGTGTTGATGCGCGCCGAGGCGTCCGCGTCGATGATCGCGAGGCGAGTGGGAGCGCCCGTGTGGATGAGCGTGAGGGGCATGAAGGCGTCCGTGCCGGCGGGCGTGGGCGGCATTCCCCCGGCGTGCGCGCGGTGACGCCGTCCCCCCGGCGGCAGCCGTCCCCCTCCTCCCGGCCCGGCGAGGAGGGCGGGGCGGACGCGTCCCGCGACCAGGGGGCGACCGTGCCCCGGGGCCAGGGAGGGACGACCGCGCTCCGGCGTCAAGGGGAGGATGCCGCTCCCCGGGGGCGGGCGAGGGGTGTCACGCTCCGCGCGCCGGAGGGGGGTGTCGCGCTCGGTATCCAGGGGAAGAGGGATGACCTCGACCCGAGGAAGGGTGGTGCGCTCCGTGAGCCGGGGAAGGGCGGTGAGTACCGCGACCAGTGGAAGGGCCGGGAGCGTCACGATCGGCGCGACGACGGCCGAACGGCCCGCGGCCACAAGGCGCGGTACGGGGGCCGTGGTCAGGCGTCCCCCTCCTCCTCTCCGTCCGGCTCGTCCGCGCGGCAAGGGAACGTCAAGGAGATGGCGCGGCGCTGGTGCGACGACAACATGAGCTGGGACGGCATGCTGTGGCGGTCCTGTCACACCTATATCGAGCGGCAGACGTCAATGTGATCACCATTCGTCATTGAGCGACTACGCAGCGTGAAGAATGGTGCCGGTGGGTGTCCCGCGACACGCCGGACGGTAAGACGAGAATGACGTCCGATATCCGTCCGGCGATTATCCGGCGAAAAGCGCCGCGAATGTGACGTGTGAACGCGCGTCGTCGCGTCTCCCGATCGTCCGACAAGGCGGAACACCCCGCGGGCCCTGCCTTCCGCGGAATCCGCGCACCGCATGGATTGCGTTCCGATTCGCGGCGGTGAGTCCGTTTGATCATGAGGGCATATCCCAATATATCCGTGCGTGCCCCCAGGTCGGTGGCGTGGGCGGCCGCGCCGCCTCGCAGGTCCGTTGTTTCCCCCGGAAATGCGTGCGCCCTTTCGCCGGAATCCGCCGGCGAAGAAGAAGGGAATTCACGTCCGACGCGCATATCGCCGTCCTTCGTTGTCCGCATTTCCGGGACAACGGCCGATCCGGGTTCATGGCGCGGAGCAGGGCGGGATGCCACACTCGGGCCAGGGAAAAGCTGAACGCCGGGAGGGCAGCGTTATGGCCACATCCACCTCACCGTCCACCTCGTCATCCGCTTCGCCCGCGCGGGGCGCCGGCGCCGCCGCCAC
>NZ_JBFAIA010000130.1:0-23367 GCF_040654455.1 Nonomuraea sp. NPDC050691 | reverse complement strand
GCCAGGCAGGCCACCGGGATGGCGGGCAGCACGTACCGGTGGTCGAAGTCGAGCGCGGCCACCGGGGCGACGAGCAGGAACATCGCGAACGCCCAGGGCAGCAGCGCCGGCCGGCGGCGTCCCACCGAGGCCAGGCCGCCGGCCAGCAGGATCACGCCGAAGAGCGTGCCGTGCAGGAACCACGGGTACCGGTAGGCGGCCAGCACCGAGGCGTACGGCTCGACGGAGCTCATGCCGCGGATGCCCGGGTCGTACTCCCGGCGCACCTTGCCGACGAGCGGCTGCTCCTCGGGCAGCGGCCAGGAGCCGCGCGGGAACGAGGTCGTCGGGCTCACCCGCCGGGGATGCCGCACGGGTTCCCAGGTGAAGGCGAGCGCGGTGTCGCGGGCCACCTCGCGCAGGTAGTCGAGCGGCTGGGCGGCGATGGCCCGCAGCGCGAAGGAGCGGGCCAGGTCGTTGTGGGCGAACCGGCCGCCGGGCAGCCGGTTCAGCGACGCGCCGGGCGCCCACACGTACTCGGAGGCGGCGTCGGCGACGGTGCCGTTCGGGCAGAGCACGGCCTCGTCCGCGGGCGGCCGGATCACCGAGCAGTCGGCGAACGTCATCGTCCGGGCCCACAGCGCGACCCCGTCGGAGCCGCTGAGCGCGAACCTGCCGTGGTGCTGGGCGTACCAGCCGGCGTAGGTAACCAGCGGCAGGACGCCGGCGACGGCCGCGGCGGCCACCCGCCGCCACCCGGCCCGCCGGACGAGGAGGTGCAGGACGACGATGCCCAGCAGCGGCGCGGCCGCGGTCCGGGTGAGCCCGGCCAGCGCGACGAGCAGGCCGGCCAGGGTCGCGGCGCCCGTGGAGACCTCCTCGCGCCACATCACCACGAGCAGCGCCGCCACCACCAGGAAGATCACCTGGAGGTCGGAGAGGATCGCGTGCTCCAGCCGCAGGAACGACGGGTCGAACAGCGCGGGCGCGGCGGCCAGCGTGGCCCCCCATCCCGGCAGCGACCGGCGGCGCAGCAACGCGTAGATCATCACGCCGACGCCGAGCCCCATCGCGTGCTGCACCCCGGCGACCAGCCCGACGCTGTGGAAGGGCCGCAGCAGCCACAGGAACCACGAGTAGCCGGCCGGATGGAAGGCGCCCTGCGGGCGCAGGTGGACGGCCGTGTCGAGGTACGTGAACGAGTCGTACCAGTAGAGCTGCGCGGTGTCGTACCCGAGCAGGACGAGCACGCGCAGCGCGACGGCCGGCACGAGCGCGAGCCCGAAGACCAGATGCCCCCGGAGGCGGGGCCGCCTCCCGCTCTCCTGCGCGCGCGACCGGATGGACGCCGCGAACGCGGTCGCCATGGATGCCCTCCCCCGGGACAGACCGGGCGGATCCGGCCGTAGGGGACGCAGTCCAGCGGGTGGGCGCTAACGTGAGGATCACCACATCTGGTTATGCCCGCGTTATCCCGGCCCGGGCATACTGCCGGGGTTTTCGCGTCACATGGGGGCTACAAGTGCGTGTTCTGATCGCCGAGGACGAGCGGATGCTCGCCGACTCGATCGCGGAGGGGTTACGCGGGGAGGCGCTCGCGGTGGACGTCGCCTACAACGGCGACGCCGCGCTGGAACGGCTCGGCGTGCACGACTACGACGTGCTCATCCTCGACCGTGACCTCCCCGGGGTTCACGGCGACGACGTCTGCGCGCGCGTGGTCGAGGAGGGCTGGCTGGTACGGGTGCTCATGCTGACCGCGGCCGGCGACGTGCGCTCGCGCGTGGCGGGGCTGTCGCTGGGCGCCGACGACTACCTGCCGAAGCCGTTCGCGTTCGAGGAGCTGGTGGCGCGGGTGCACGCGCTCGGCCGCCGCGCCCGCAAGGCCGACCCGCCGATGCTGGAGCGGGCCGGCGTGCGCCTGGACTGGGCGCACCGGCAGGTGTTCCGCGGGGGCCGGTACGTGCCGCTGGCGCGCAAGGAGTTCGGCGTGCTGGCCGAGCTGCTGCGCGCGCGGGGGGCCGTCGTGTCCGCCGAGGAGCTGCTGGAGAAGGTGTGGGACGAGAACATCGACCCGTTCACCAACACCGTGCGCACGACGATGACCAAGCTGCGCAAGAAGCTCGGCGAACCGCAGGTCATCGAGACCGTGCCGGGATCGGGGTACCGCATCCTATGAGCATGCGCCTGCGCTTCGCCCTGGCCGCCGCCGTCGTCACGGCCGTCCTCGGCACGCTCGTGGTCGCGGGCGTGTACCTGACGGTGCGGCACAGCCTGCAGTACCGCAGCGGCCTGATCACGCCGACCCGGATCAACGTCCGTGACGGCTGGTCGATCGGCCGCGGCGACCTGTACTACGAAGTGGCCCGCGACCGCGTCATGCAGGTCCGCGCCGTCTACGAGCGCGACGCGCTGGCCAACGTGCGCACGATCGGCGCGCTCGCCGTGCTCGCCGCCGCCGGGATCGCCTTCGGCGCCGGCTGGCGCGCCGCCGGCTGGGTGCTGCGGCCCCTCACCTCCGTCACCGAGACCGCCCGCCGGGTCGCGCACAACCACGACCTGACCGAGCGCATCGCGTACGACGGGCCGCACGACGAGCTGAAGGAGCTGACCGACACCTACGACACCATGCTCGGCCGGCTGGCCCGCTCCTTCGACGGCCAGCGCCGCTTCGTCGCCAACGCCTCGCACGAGCTGCGTACCCCGCTGACCATCAACCGGACGCTGGTGGACGTGGCGGTGCGCCGCCCCGACGCCACCGACGACGTCAAGCGGCTCGGCGAGTCGCTGCTGCTCGTCAACGCCCGCCACGAACGGCTCATCGACGGGCTGCTGGCGCTGGCCGAGGGCGAGCAGGCGGTGCTGGACCGGCGGCCGTTCGACCTGACGGACGTGGCCGAGCACGTGCTGGACCTCGCGGCCGAAGAGGCGGGCGAGCGGGAGGTGACCATCCACCGGCTGCTCGACGCCGCGCCGACCACGGGCGAGGCGGTGCTGGTGGAGCGGCTGGTGCAGAACCTCGTGGAGAACGCCATCCGGCACAACCACCCCAAGGGCGAGGTCTGGGTGACGACGCGGCAGCGGGCCGAGCGGGTGGAGCTCGTGGTGGCCAACACGGGCCTCCAGGTGCCGCCGTACGAGATCGAGACCATCTTCGAGCCGTTCCGGCGGCTGCACGGCGACCGGCTGCGCTCGGACCGGGGAAGCGGGCTGGGCCTGTCGATCGTGCGGGTGATCACCGAGGCGCACGGCGGGACGGTGGTGGCCCGGCCGCGCGACGAGGGCGGCCTGACGATCACGGTGGAGCTGCCGGCCGCGGCTCCCTAGCGCGCCCGGCCTGGGCTCGCGGTCAGAGGGCGTCGGAGATCTCCCCCAGCACGGCCGGGTCCTCGATCGTGGACGGCGTGCGGTAGGGCCGCCCGGCCGCGATGTCGCGCATGGTGCCGCGCAGGATCTTGCCGGAGCGGGTCTTGGGCAGGCGGGTGACCACGACGGCCCGGCGGAACGCGGCGACCGGGCCGACGCGCTCGCGTACCAGCGCGACGACCTCCCGTTCCACGTCGGCGGGGTCGCGGTCCGCGCCGGCCTTGAGCACCACGAACCCGACCGGCAGCTCGCCCTTCAGCTCGTCGGCCACGCCGATCACGGCGCACTCGGCCACGTCCGGGTGGGCGGCGATGACCTCCTCCATCTGGCCGGTCGACAGGCGGTGGCCGGCGACGTTGATGACGTCGTCGATGCGGCCCATGACGAACAGGTAGCCGTCCTCGTCGACGTAGCCGCCGTCGCCGGTCAGGTAGTGGCCGGGGTAGCGGGACAGGTAGGAGGCGGCGAAGCGGGCGTCGTCGCGGTAGAGGGTGGGCAGCGTGCCGGGCGGCAGGGGCAGGCGGATGGTGATCGCGCCCTCGACGCCGGGCGGGCACTCCTCCCCCGCCGGGTCGAGGACGCGCACGTCGTAGCCGGGGACGGGCTTGGTCGGCGAGCCGGGCTTGACGGGCGGCAGGCCGAGGCCCGCGCAGCCCGAAGCGACCGGCCAGCCGGTCTCGGTCTGCCACCAGTGGTCGATGACGGGGACGCCGAGCAGACCGGCGGCCCAGTGGTAGGTGTCGGGGTCGAGCCGCTCACCCGCCAGGAAGAGATACCGAAGACCCGACAGATCCCATTTTTTGGTGAAATCTCCGGCGGGGTCTTCCTTCTTGATCGCCCGGATGGCGGTCGGCGCGGTGAACATGACGCGCACGTCGTGCATGGACGCCACCCGCCAGAACGCGCCCGGGTCGGGCGTGCCGACCGGCTTGCCCTCGTACAGCACGGTCGTGCAGCCCTTCAGCAGCGGCCCGTACACGATGTACGAGTGCCCGACGACCCAGCCGACGTCGGAGGCGGCCCAGAACACCTCACCGGGCGCGGCGCCGTACACGTTGCCCATGCTCCAGTGCAGCGCCACGGCGTGGCCGCCGTTGTCGCGCACGACGCCCTTGGGCGCGCCGGTGGTGCCGGAGGTGTAGAGCACGTACAGCGGGTCGGTCGCGGCGACGCTGACGCACTCGGCCGGCGCCGCGTCGCGCACGGCGTCGGCCCAGTCGAGGTCGCGGCCCTCGACGAGGGCCGCGGGCTGCTGCGGGCGCTGGAGGATCACGCAGTGCGCGGGGCGGTGCCCGGCCTGCTCCAGCGCGGCGTCGAGCAGCGGCTTGTACGCGACGATCCGGGACGGCTCGATGCCGCACGAGGCCGACAGCACCACGACCGGGCGCGCGTGGTCGATGCGGACGGCCAGCTCGGCCGCGGCGAACCCGCCGAAGACCACCGAGTGGATCGCGCCGAGGCGCGCGCAGGCCAGCATCGCGATCACGGCCTCGGGCACCATCGGCATGTAGATGACCACGGTGTCGCCCGCTCCGACGCCGAGGCCGCGCAGCATCCCGGCGGTCCGCGCCACCTCGTCGAGCAGCTCGGCGTAGGTGTGGGCGCGCACGGAGCCGGTCACCGGACTGTCGTGGATCAGCGCCGTACGGTCGCCGTGGCCGGCCAGGACGTGCCGGTCCACGGCGTTGAAGCAGGTGTTGAGCCGGCCGTCGGGAAACCACCGGCCGTCGCGCAGGACGGCCTCGGGCGCCACGTCCCAGTCGATGCCCGCAGCGGCCTCCGCCCAGAAACCCTCGGGGTCGTCGATGCTGCGCCGGTAGACGGCGTCGTAGGTGCTCACCCTTCGATCAGATCAGCGCCCCGGCGCCGGACGCAAGGGCCCTTGGCGAAGCGTGGGCGCTGACCTGTGGACCTCTCGGGACGGGCGGGGCGAATGTGGGCCATCAGGAGGGCACGGCCGGTTGGAGGTAGATCGTGGTGGCGACCGGCACGCGGTCGCGGATGCGGCGCTCGGTGTCGGCCAGGGCCCGCGACGCCTCCTCCATGTCCTGCTCGTCGAGCATGATCACGCGTGCGGCGACGAGCACGTCGTCCGGCCCGAGGTGCAGCGTCCGCAGCTCGGTGAAGGACCGGATCGCGGGGTCGCTGTGCAGGACGTCCTCGATGGCGTCCTGCACGGCCGGCGAGGCCGCCTCCCCGATGATCATGCTCTTGGTCTCCCGCGCCAGGATGAGGGCCACGACGACCAGCAGCAGGCCGATGGCCACCGATCCGATGCCGTCGAACTGGGTGTTGCCCGTGACCAGCGACAGCGTCACGCCGGCGAGCGCGAAGCCCAGCCCGGCCAGCGCCGCCGTGTCCTCCAGCAGCACCACGGGCAGCTCGGGCGCCTTGGCCTCCTTGACGAAGCGGGCCCACGACCGGCCGGCGCGCACCCGGTTGGAGTGGCGCACGGCCGTGCGCAGCGACATGCCCTCCATGACGATGGCGACGAGCAGGACGCCGATGGCCCAGGGCCAGCTCTCCAGCGGATGCGGGTGGACGATCTTCTCGTAGCCCTCGTACAGCGCGAACAGGCCGCCGCCGAAGAACAGCACCACGGACACCAGGAAGCCGTAGAAGTAGCGGACGGCGCCGTAGCCGAAGGGGTGCGCCCGGCTCGGCCGGTGCGCCGACTGCCTGCGCCCCAGCATCAGGAGCAGCTGGTTGCCCGAGTCCGCGGTGGAGTGGATGCCCTCCGCCAGCATGGCCGACGAGCCCGTGAAGAAGAACGCCACGAACTTCGACACCGCGATCCCGACGTTGGCGGCCAGCGCCGCGAGTGTCGCCTCTTCCGATCCGTCCTTGCTCACCGTGTGGCCTCTTCTGATCCGTCCGTGCTCACCGTCGCCGTCTACCCGCACCGGTGAGGATCTACCACCCGCCGGACTTCCGGGGGATGGGACGATGGGTGCTGGGAGGGGAGACCATGGGGGCTGAGGGGTGGACCGAGCGGGTGCGGGCGCTCTACGAGGAGGCCGTGTTCGGCGGTGACGACGGCGCCCTGGCCGCGGCCGGCCGGGAGCTGGACGCGGTCGAGGCCGGCCTCGCCCTGGCGCGCGGGCGGATCGCGCACGCCCGCTTCCTCCGCGACGGCGAGGAGGATCCGGACGAGCTGCCGCTGTTCCTGCGGGCCCGCGGCCTCTACCGGTCGCTGGGCGACGCGCGGGGCGAGGCCGAGGCGGTGTTCTGGCTCGGGACGTACCACCAGGTCGTGCGGCACGACCACGACACGGCGCTCCCGCTGCTGGAGCGCTCGTACGCGCTGGCGGACGCCGCCGGCGACCGGCTGACCGCGTCGTACGCGGCGCGTCACCTGGGCATCGCCGCGCACGCCGCGGGACGGCTGGACGTGGCGCGGGAGCGGCTGGAGGAGTCGACGCGGCTGCGCCGGGAGGCGGGGTTCCTGCCCGGCGTCGCCGCGAACCTGGTGGGCCTCGTCCACGTCGCGGTCGACGAGGGACGGCTCGGTGACGCCGGGAAGCTGGCGACCGAGGCGGCCGAGCTGGCGGAGGCCAGCGGCGCCAAGGCGATCCTGCGCCAGGTGGAGGAGGCGCGGGCCCGCCTGGCCGCTTCCTCCTGAGCCGCGAGCATCTCGGAGCGTCCTCCTGAGCCGCGAGCATTTCGAGCGTCCTCCTGGGCGGGCCCCGGCCCGCGGGTCTTCGCCTCGCGGGCCGGGGTCGCGCCGGTCAGAGGATCAGGTGAAGCAGTTCCTGCCGCTGTTGATGCACCGGACGACCGTCCGCATGAGCCGGTCCGACATCACGACGACGGCGCCGGCGTGGGCGGTCTGCGGGGCGTGGCGCTCGCTGGCGAACGAGTCCAGGGCGAAGGGGACGTCCGTGCCCTGCGGCCGGTCCGTGGGCAGGTCGCCGTACACGAGCGTGACGCGGAGCTGCGGCACGGCGCGCGTGCCGCTCGGGCAGGCGCCGTCCTCGCCGGGGAAGACGAGGTGCGCGCGGTGGGTGGCGCTGTCGGTGTTCTCGCCGTCCCAGCAGCTCGGCATGTCGTGGACGCGCACCAGGTCGCTGCCGGAGGGGCAGATCGGGTACTTGTCGGTCAGCCGGTCGGTGAAGCCGGTGCAGCTCCACGCCGCGCGGACGTTGTCGTCGCCGTTGGTGAGCGCCCTCGGGTCGCCGGCGAACAGCCTGAGGAAGCGCGGCATCGCCGTGACCCGGGAGGTGGGGTTGCCCCGGTACTGGATGCGCACGGCGACGGGCGCCACCGGGGTGCCGACGTTGTTCTCCGCGGTCTTCCGGTTGCGGTCCGCCTGCGCCGTGGAGGCGGCGTCGGGCTGGGCGGTGAGGGCCTCGGCAGGCAGGTCGGTGGCGCCGGACTCGGGCGGCAGGTCGGTGGGGCCGAGGTCGGTGGGGACGTCGGTCGGCAGGTCGGTCGCCTCAGGATCGGTGGGGGCCGCCTCGGCGCCCGTGGTCATGGGCGTGGTCGTGCTCGTGGAGGCGGCGCTCAGGTCGCCGGCGGAGCGGGTGCGCAGGGCGGGCCAGAAGTACGCGGACTGGTCGGCGCGGTTGGCGCAGGTGGTGGTGGACGCGGCCAGGCTCTCGTTGGTGGAGAGCGCGTCGGCCGAGGTGTTGCCCACGTAGTCGACGAGCTGCTGGGCGCCGTCCTGGACGCCGGGGGCGATGATGAGGTTGTCCTCGTTGGCGTGGGACTCCCGCGGGACGCCGCAGCGGGAGAGGAACGTGCCGCGGGAGCCCCTGCCCGTGCTCCGGCGCTGCTCGGCGCGGGCGACCTGCCGGATGTCGACGAAGTCCTCCGCCGCCGGCCCGATCGCCGCCGGGTCCGCGGTCTTCGGCGCCGCCGTGGCGGAGGATCCGGGCGTGGACCCTGACCTTGACAGGCTGCACGCGGCCAGCGACTCCAGGCCGGGCGGGCGGGCGGCGACGCGGCCGATCGCGATCGCGATCCGGTCGATGGCGGCGGCCCGCTTGTCCTCCAGCGGCCCGAGGATGGCGTTGCGCACGAAGTTGGGGCCGCCCTGTCCCACGGACGACGCCAGCCGCGCGTTCGCCTCGGCGATCTGCTTGTCCAGCTGCGCCAGATTGCGGTCCACCTCCTCCCGCGCCGCCGCCGGGACCGCGGGCAACCGGTTCTTGACGCCCGGGCAGACGATCTTCTGGCCGGTGGCGGGGGCCGTGGCGGTGGGGGCGGCCGTGCCCGTCTCCGTGGGGGCCGCCGTCCCGGTGGGAGCCGCCGTTCCCGTGGGGGCCGCCGTTCCGGACAGCGCGCACGGGGCGAGCGCGACGAGTCCCCCGGGACGGGCGGCCACGCGGCCGATGGCGGTGGCTATGCGGTTGATGGTCGCGACCCGTTTGTCCTCCAGCGGCCCGAGGATGGCGTTGCGCACGAAGTTGGGGCCGCCCTGTCCCACGGACGACGCCAGCCGCGCGTTCGCCTCGGCGATCTGTTTGTCGAGCTGCGCCAGGTTGCGGTCCACCTCCTCCCGCGCCGCCGCCGGGACCGCGGGCAACCGGTCCGCCACGCCGGGGCAGACGATCGTCTCCGCGCTGCTCGTGCCGGAGGCGGCCAACCCGACGCCGGACAGCCGTAACACGCCAGCCCCCTGCTGCGGTGACGGGCCCGTCGCGAGCACCAGCACGATGCCGCCGAACAGGGTCAGCCAGGGTTTGAACGGACGTCCACGCGACGCACCTCGCATGCGACACTCCTCCCGGTTGATGAAGCAGATCTGGAAGATCTGCTTTTCGCCAGGTACGGCGTCGCCGGGCCGGCGGTTCAGCCCGTGACGGACACGGCCCCCGGCGCGCCCCCTCGCGAGGACGCCGCCCGAAGGAGACCGGAGGCGGTTCGAGAGGGGTCAGGCGCGGACTCTCGCAGGAGGTCAGGGGCCCGTTTGGGGGGCGGTCGGGAGGGCTCGGGTACTGCGGCTCGCCCTCCCGGAACGCGTACTGCTCGGTGTCGCCGGCGTGCAGCACCCAGGCGTCGCCGTCGCGACCGAGCCGCCACGCCCACTCCCCCACGCGCGCGGTCGCCCCGTCGCGTAACGGCATGGCTCCACCAGCCCCTCGCCCCCGAACCCCACGTCGGCCAGCCGGCACCCACCCTCCTCGGACTCGACCGTGAGCATGGCGTGGGTGCGCGGCAGATGGAGGCGGCCGTGCCGGATGCGGGCGCCCCCGCCGAGGACGACGTCGAGGTTCTCGAACGGGATGGAGGTGACGTGCGCGCGGTGGACGGCGCGCAGCGTCTCGGCGGAGGGGGTGCGGGAAGCGTCGTGGCCGATGCGGGCGAGGTAGGCGTCCAGGTCGAGCTGCTCGATGTCCCAGGTCAGGACTCCAGCCTGCCGGATCCCGGGTGCCCGTGAATCATGAAGCGGGCTGCTGCAGGGGCAGCCCGGGCCTTGTGGCCGGGGTGACCGCCACACCAGGGGCGGGGTCCGTCAGGATGAGTGTCGTGGCCACCAACGACGATGACACGCTGCCCCTCCAGCCGCCGGTGCGGCTGCCCTCCGAGGCCGAGCTGGCGGCGGCCGTACGCGCGACACCCCTGACGACGGCCCTCCTGCGCGCCACCCTGACGACGGAGACCGCACCAGACGGGGAGGCGCTCCCCTCCGCGGACGCTGGGACCCCCGAGGCGCCATCCGCCGGAGCCGCGGAGGAGAAGGCCGCCGGAACGCCCGGGGGCGAAGGGCCGCCCGGCGCGACCGGCGGACCGATCGCGAACGAGGAGCCACCCGGTTCGGCCACCCCGATGACGGGCGGCGAGGGGCTGCTCGACGAGGCGGGCCGGACGCGGGTGACGGAGGTCCTGCGGCACGGGGACGACGGGCAGCTGCTCCGTACGTGGACCGAGGTGTGCCGCGACGTCATCCTGCGCGACGAGCGGGTCTTCCTGTGCCTGGTACGCCTGTTCATGCGGCGCGAGCGGCTGGCCGGCCCGCCGGGCGTCCTCGGCACGCTCGGACTGGTGCGGCGGGTCGCGCAGGATCCGCCCCCCGCCGCGACGCGGGGACGGAGCCGCAAGGCGAGGAGCGAGCAGGCGGAGGCGGAGGCGGAGGAGATCTACGCGCTGAGCCCGCTCGGCTCGTGGGCGGCCAGGGGGCTGATCAGCGAGGCATCCGGGCAGGACATTCCGGTCATGGGATCGTTCGCGTCGCGGGACGCCGCCGGGCTGCTGCAGGGCCTGCGCTCGTACCCGGAGCCGGAACGGTTGGAGGAGCTGACCGGCTGGCTCGCCGGCAAGGACCGCCGTGAGGCCGCCGAGGAGGTGGGCGCCGCGCTCGCCACGGCGAGCCCGCTGGGCCGGGCCGTCGGCGTGGAACTGCTGGCCACGGACTTCGGCGACGAGGGCAGGCGAGTGCTCGACCGGCTGATCGGGACGCCCCGGATCGGGGCGGTGATCGCGGCCCGCCTGGGCCGGGACGAGCGTCCCTCGACGCCTGAGGAGATCGCGTGGGCGCTGGTGGACATGGCGGCGACGCTGCTGGAGTTCGGCGGCGAGACGGACGAGGTGATCGCCTCGATCGCGATGGGCATGGACGCGGAGGAGCAGGCGGGGACTCTGACGCTGTTCGCCCTGGGCGATCATCCGTGGACGGCGCAGGTGCTCCGGGTTTTCATCGACCACCATCCGGACGAACGCGTCGCCGCCGCCGCCCGCAAGGCACTGCGCCGCCTGCACGGCCTGGCCTCGATCTGCGGCTAGAGCCTCCTACGGGCCTCACCCCGGAAAGGAGCCCACGCCGGTCTCAACTCCCCGTTCACC
Source organism: Nonomuraea sp. NPDC050691 (assembly GCF_040654455.1). NCBI lineage: Bacteria > Bacillati > Actinomycetota > Actinomycetes > Streptosporangiales > Streptosporangiaceae > Nonomuraea > Nonomuraea sp. NPDC050691. The sequence goes on along the minus strand of NZ_JBFAIA010000130.1, from coordinate 12,237 downwards.
TGGCAGGACCGCGCATGCGTAGGGCCGCGAACATGGACGTGGCCGGTGGTGGAAGGCCTCGGGCGCGGAAGAAGGCGCATGCGGGGAGAAGGTGAGTGGGGCGGAGGCCCGTGGCGAAGGTCCGGGGATAGGCGCGCGTGGAAGCGGCGCGGGGACGCGGGGCTCGCGAGAGGGGCGTGGTGCCGGCGGGTGGTGGCGCGGGGGCGGGGACGCGGGTGCCGAGGGCGGGGGTAGAGTCGGCGGCGATGACGAAGCACACGATCACTCCCCCCGCAGCCCCCATCCTGGGCGAGGCGTACGTCTGCGACTGCGGTGAAGAGCTGCCCAACCGCATGAGCGCCGAGGTGCACGCCGCCGAGACCGGACAGTGCAGCGTCTGCCTGGGCTCGGCCGAGGAGCAGGTGGCGCCCGGGTTCGCGCCCGGACTGACGCGGGGCTGCACGTCGTGCGCGGCCACCGGCCGGCGGCGCGAGCAGGTCGTCTGGCAGCTCGCCTACGCCGAGGCCGAGCAGCTCATCACCATGAGCGTGGTACGCGACGTCGTGGCGGGTTTCGACGGGCCGTTCCATCTGTCGGAGGTCGCCGACGTGGTGCGCTCCGGCCTGGGCGTGCAGGCGGGCCGCCTGCCTGTGGGGCCGAGGGTGCGCGACCTGCTGCTGCGCCTCCAGGCGGCCGGTGAGATCACCATGCTGTCCGCCCCGGACGAGCTGCTGGCCGGCACCGACGTGGTCCTCTACCGCGACCCCCAGTGGCAGCGCGCCCGCACCCTGGGCACGTGACCCGGCACCGGGGACCTTACCGGGCGCGACCCCGCTGACCTTCCCCTTCGGCCCTGCCGTCCGATCCGGCCCTGCGTTCCCATCCGGCCGTGACGTCCGTACTTCAGACCCGCTGGACTTCGGACCCGGTGCGCCTCCGACCCGCCGCACCTCGGACGCGCACGCCCCACCCCGCCCCGATCGCTCGTGATCGTGACGAGGGACGTCAGACTGTTGGGCGTGCGCTCGTCTTCGCTGATCACGCTCACGCCGTTGCTCCCGGCCGTGCTCGTCGCCCTCGTCGTGCTGGGGGCGCTGGTGGCCTGGCTGGGGCGGCTCGGTCACGGACGGGCCGTCGTCACCGCCGGCGTGCGCGCGGCCGTTCAGCTCGGCGCCGTGTCCGCGGTGATCGCCTGGGTGATCGCCTCTTCCGCCGCGGTGGCGGGCTTCATCCTGCTCATGTACGGCGTCGCCGCCTTCACCGCGGGCCGGCGCATCACCCACGACCGGAGCGGATGGTGGGCGGCCGTGCCCATCGCGGCGGGCGTCGTACCGGTATTGGGCGTTCTGGCCGCCGGCGGGGTGATCTCCGCGAAGGGGGTCGTGGTCATCCCGGTGGCCGGGATCCTGCTCGGCGGCTGCCTGACCGCCACCACCCTGGCCGGGCGGCGCGCCCTGGACGAACTGACCCAGCGCAAAGGCGAGGTGGAGGCGGCCCTGTCGCTCGGGTTCACCCCGAGGGAGGCGGCGCTGGAGATCTGCCGCCCGGCGGCCTCCCAGGCACTGGTGCCCGCGCTGGACCAGACCCGGACCGTGGGTCTGGTCACGCTCCCGGGCGCGTTCGTGGGCATGCTGCTGGGCGGGGCGAGCCCCGTACAGGCCGGGATCGTGCAGCTCGTGGTGCTGGTGGCGTTGCTGGCCGCCGAGGCCGCGGCGACGGTGGTGACGATCGAGGTGGCCGCGCGCGGCTGGTTCGGCCCGCCCGGGCGCTGACGGCGCTCCGATCAGCACTCAGGTGCGGAGGCGCTCGACCACCGGCTCGTAGTTGGGGTGGTTGCCGCGGGACACCCACGACTCGGCCATCGTGAGAGCGGTACGGCCGCGCCCGTCGGGCGTGTCACGGGCGCCGTGCCGCAGGATCTCGTCCACCAGGGCGACGAGGATCTCTCCGGGCACCTCGTGCTCGTAGTACCCGGTGCACTCCAGCAGGGCGTGCAGGGCTCCTCCGGTGCCGGCGCCGGAGTCGAGCAGGAACCGCACCTCGTTCACCCGGATCTCCAGGGCCTCGGCGGAGGAGTAGGGCAGCCGGCGCAGCAGCTCGGCCAGCGGCTCGCTCGCGCGGTGGGCGGTGCGGGCGCCGCGCCCGGTCAGGAAGCCGATCGCCTCCTCCGGGTAGGGGCGCGTGGCGATCGCGAGGTCGAGCAGCGTGGCGCCCGTCAGGTCCCCCGCGTTCACCGGCGCTCCGGCCTCGACCAGCGCCCGGAGGATCGCCCAGTGTGCCGCGCCCTCGACACGCCGGGCGCCGGCTGCGACGATCCCGTCCTCGACACGCCGGGCGCCGGCCCCGGCGGTCCGGGCCGCGCCGAGCGTGGCGAAGTGCGGGGCGTTGCCGAACGCGGCCTGCCGGGCGGGGTCGGCCCCGGCGGCGAGCAGCGCCGCGACGACGTCCGGGCGGCGGTGCGCGACCGCGTGGTGGAGGGGTGACATGCCGCGCTCGTCGAGTGCGTCGACGTTCGCGCCGCCGGTGAGAGCGGCTTCGACGGCGGCGGCGTCGCCCGCCTCCATCAGGGAACGGTCGGCGGGCGACGGCGTGCCCACCGGCTGGAGTTCGAGGACGGCGTACGCCTCCTCGTGGTGCGGCGGGGCGGCGCTGGCGAGGAACACGAAGCGGGCACCGGGGAACAGGAGCGGCGCGCGGCCGAGGTAGTGATCCCTCCAGCCGCGGTCGGTCACGATGTTCAGCGGTCCCGCGTACCCCGCCAGGACGAGGGCGAGCAGTCGTCGTCCCGGTGACCGGATCTCGCCCACGACCTGCGGCATCTCGTCCTCGTACTCCTCCTCCATCTCCTCGAGCATCTCCTCCGGCTCGCCGGCGTCAAAGGAGGTGACCTCGCCCGCCAGCAGGTCGAGCGCGGCGGCGATCGACGTGGCCTCGCCGATCACGCGGGCACACAGGGGCTCGCCGTCCTCCGGGGCGTCGTCCCCGGGGCCCGTGTCGTCCAGGTCCGTGTCGTCCAGGTCCGCGTCGTCCAGGTCGTCGTCCAGGAGATCGCCGTCCTGGTCGTGGACGACCGCGGCGTACCGTCCGTCGCGGAGGTCGGGGCGCAGCCGCCCGGAGTCGGCCTCGGCCAGGAGCCGCAGCACCTCCTGGAGACCCAGGACCGGGCCGTGGTCCGCGCCGGAGTCGATGTCCATGGCGGACGAGTGTGCCAGCCGTCACCGGCACCCGCGACCGGAACCAGCAGATCCCGGGACGGTTCAGGCGCGGCAGAGGATCTCGCCGTGCAGGATGGACATCCAGCCGTCCTCGGCCGCGGCCCACTCGCGCCACCCGTCGGACATGCAGCGCAGGTCGTCGTGGGTGGCGGCGCCGGTGGCGAGCGCCTGGTCGGCCATGGCCGAGCTGAGGACGCGCTCCGCCCACATGCCGCCCCACCAGGCCCGGTCCTCGGGCGTGGCGAAGCACCACGTGGACGAGCCGGCCGTCACGTCCTCGAAGCCGGCCGCCCGGGCCCACGACAGGAGCCGGCGTCCGGCGTCGGGCTCGCCGCCGTTGCCGCGCGCCACCCGCTGGTAGAGGGCCATCCAGTCGTCGAGCGCCGGGATCCGCGGGTACCAGGCGAAGGCCGCGTAGTCGCTGTCGCGCGCCGCGGAGATGCCGCCGGGCTTGGTCACGCGCCGCATCTCGCGCAGCGCCCGCACCGGGTCGCCGACGTGCTGGAGCACCTGGTGGGCGTGGACGACGCAGAACGTGTCGTCCGGGAAGTCGAGGGCGTGCACGTCGGCGACGGCGAAGGCGACGTTGGCGACGCCCCGGGCCGACACCTCGGCCCGGGCCAGCTCCAGCGCCTCGGCGCTCACCTCGGACGCGGTCACGTGCGCCACCCTGGCGGCCAGGTCGGCGGTGATGGTGCCCGGCCCGCTGCCCACGTCCAGCAGCGTCATGTGCGGCTCGAGGTGGGGCAGCAGGTACGCCGCCGAGTTCTCGGCGGTGCGCCACCGGTGCGACCTCAGCACCGACTCGTGGTGGCCATGCGTGTATACGGCGTCCATCAGAACTCCCTCGTCCTCGTCCAGGGCCGACGGGGCAACCCTATTCCTTGTCTCATCATGAGAGAACATTCGTCTCATATTTCGATACATGACAGAGGCGGGAGAGGGCGGACGGCCCGCCCGAGGGAGGGGTGCGGGGGGTGATCCACGCCGGCCGGCAGGGGCCGGGCGGGACGGGCGCGGGAATGTCGGTGGCGGCCGCTACGGTGGCGCCATGGTCACAGTCGAGGACGTGCGGCAGCTGGCGTCCACCCTGCCCCGGTCGTCGGAGCACCTCATCAGGGATCGCGTGAAGTTCCGGGTGGGCTCGATCGTCTACGTCGCCTTCTCGCGCGACGAGACGGTGATGGGCTTCGCGTTCCCCAAGGAGGAGCGCGAGGCGCTGGTGGCCGCCGAGCCGGCCACGTTCCTCATGCCGGACGAGCGTGACCTCCGCTACAACTGGGTGCTCGCCCGGATGGCGGCCCTCGACCACGACGAGATGCGCGAACTGGTCGTCGAGGCGTGGCGGATGGTCGTGCCGAAGAAGGTCTACGCCGCCTACACCGCCGCCGTCCGCTGACCGTCCTCCGAGGAGGACGGGCCCGACACCGGCTGGGCCGGGCGGTGCAGTGGGGCGCGTCGCGCATGCTCGGGGTGTTCCCGACGAGGCCCCGACCGACATCCCGGCCGGGGCGGCGGCCTTCGCGCCGAGCGGCTCGGTCTCGCCCCCGGATGCCTGCCCGAACACGGGCACCGGCCGGACGGCCTACGAGTACGCCTGGCACATCCTGACCTGCTGGACTATCGCGAACTCTCCCGGACGTCAGTCCTCAAGCGCCTGACACTTGCGCAAGGTGCCCGGTGTGGCGTTCAGCGCAGGCCGCGGTACAGCTGCGCCGTCAGGGTGGTGACGCGGCGCACCGAGGCGCTCCACGTGCCGCCCGCCGGGTGCGCCGTCAGGATCGCCAGGACGTACCTGTCGTCCTTGCCGGCCAGGCCGGTCGTGTGCAGGACGGGACGCCCCAGGTCCGGCACGCCGGAGCCGCGGGCGCGCAGCGCGACGGCGGAGATCGACGCCCCCTGCGCCCCCGTGGCGGCCGGGGGCGTGGAGGCGGAGCCGGGGCGGCATCGCACCGGCGGCACCGTGCCGAACCCCGACCAGCCCTGCTTGACCGCCCACGGCCGGGGCAGAGCGCGCGGGATGCCGAAGTACTGGTCGAAGCCGTCCGTGCCGCACGGGGTGGCGGCCCGCAGGTGGCCGAGGATCGTGTCGCGGACCCGGGGCGCGGCCCGGTCCAGCAGGTAGCGGTACACGCGGACGATGTCGTACGCGCTGAGCGAGGTGTATCCCCAGAAGCCGGGCTTGGACGCGGGCGGCGGGGCGGTGTCGGACAGGCCGAGCCGGCGGGCCGTGCGGGTGATGACGGCGCCCTTGCCGGCGCGGTCCCACAGCGTCGAGGCGGCGTCGTCGTCGCTGGAGCGCAGCATGATCTTCAGCAGCCGGGCGTCGGCCGGCGGGACGGTCGTGCGCGACTCCAGGTAGTCGACGGCGAGGAGGATCTTCACCACCGAGGCGGAGCGGAACGCCCGATGGGCGTTCCGCGTGGCCACGATCCGCCCGCCGCCGCCGGCCTTGCGGTCGAAGACCACCCACGCGGCCGTGGTCCCGGCCGGCACCTGGGGCTCGGCGCCACCGGAGACACCGGAAGCGGCACCGGAGACGCCGGAGACGCCGGGAGAGGCGCCGGGTACGCCGGAAGCGCGGAAAGCGCCGGGACCCGCGTCCGAGCCTTCGGAGACGGCGGAGGGACGCGCCTGCGACGTCCGGGCGGCGGGAGGACCGGAGACGCAGCCCGCGGCGAGGGGGACGGCCGCCGCGACGGCGGCCCACGGCTTGATGCGCATCCGCCATACCTACCAGAACGGGCGGAGTGCCCGAAGATCACCCCGTATGAGCTGCACCCATATCGGCTTCGGTATGGACGGCCCGACGGCGCAGTCTTGGACAGGCGCGGCCGGGTGTGGTCGGATGGCCGCCATGCCCGATGAGAACCCCACGCGGAGCCATGCCCGGCTGACGGGCGTCGTCCGCCTGACCGGAGCGGCGGCGGCCGCCGGTGTGCTCGTCGCGGCCATCGCGCTGCCCGCGGTGGGCGGCTCCGGCGCGGCGGTGGTGTCGGCCGCCGAGGAGCTCAACCTGCGGCCGATGGAGCTGACGGAGCCGCCGCTGCCGCAGGCGTCCACGGTGTACGACGCCAAGGGCAAGCGGATCGCGCAGTTCTACGCCGAGGACCGCAAGGTCGTGCGGCTGGACCAGATCTCCGACATCATGCGCAAGGCCATCGTCGCCATCGAGGACGACCGCTTCTACCAGCACGGCGCGATCGACATCGAGGGCACCATGCGCGCCCTGGCGAAGAACTTCGGCTCGGGCGGGGTCAGCCAGGGCGGCTCCAGCATCACCCAGCAGTACGTCAAGCAGGTGCTGCTCAACTCGGCCGACACCGAGGAGGGCAAGGAGAAGGCCCTGGAGGCCAGTTACGCCCGCAAGCTCAACGAGCTGCGCTACGCGATGAGCGTCGAGAAGAAGTACACCAAGGACGAGATCCTGGCGAAGTATCTCAACATCGTGTACTTCGGGGCGGGCGCGAACGGCGTGGAGGCGGCGGCCCGGCGCTTCTTCGGGGTGTCCGCGGCCCGGCTGACCCTGCCGCAGGCGGCGACCCTGGCGGGAGCCGTCCAGAACCCGAACGTCACCGACCCGGAGACGGGCGGCAAGGCCCGCAAGGCGCTGCTCGCCCGGCGCAACACCGTGCTCGACCGGATGGCGCAGCTCAAGGTCATCACGCCCGAGCAGGCCGCCGAGGCCAAGGCCACCAAGCTCGGCTACAAGGGCGTCAGCCAGCCCAACGGCTGCCAGGCCGCTGTCTCGGCGCCGTTCTTCTGCGAGTACGTCCGCTACGAGCTGCTGACCAACAAGGCGTTCGGCAAGACCCCGCGGGCCAGGCAGGAGGCGTTCCGCCGGGGCGGCCTGCGGATCTACACGACGCTCGACCCGAAGGCGCAGGCCGCCGCGGACAAGGCCGTCAAGAAGTACGTGCGCGCCTCCGACCGGGCGCTCGCCTCGGAGGCGCTGGTCGAGCCCGGCACCGGCATGATCAGGGCCATGGCGGCCAGCAGGCCGTTCGGCGGCAACGCCAAGAAGAACGAGATCTCGTACAACCCGGTCGCCGACATGAAGCACGGCGGGCTGGTCGGTTTCCAGGCCGGCTCGACGTTCAAGACCTTCACCCTCCTCACGGCGCTCAAGAAGGGCATGAAGATCGGCGACGGCATCAGCGTCGGCGGCAGCTACACCGCGCCCTCCGCGTCCGCCTTCAAGGACTGCAAGGGCAACAACATGGGGATCCCGTCGTGGCCGGTGACCAACGACGAAGGCACGGGCGGGTTCAAGACGCTGGCGACCGGCACGTGGGGGTCCGTCAACACGTTCTTCGTGGCGCTGGAGCAGCGGGTCGGCCTGTGCGAGACCGTGGAGACGGCCAAGTCGCTGGGCATCCGGCGGGCCGACGGCAAGCCCCTGCACGAGGTCGAGACGTTCACGCTCGGCATCAACGAGATGGATCCGTTGACGGTGGCGGCCGCCTACGCGGGCATCGCCGCCCGGGGCAAGTACTGCGTGCCGCTGGCCATCACCAAGGTCACCGACGTCTCCACCGGCCGGTCCAGCTCGTTCACGCCGCAGTGCCGGCAGGCGTTCGAAGCGCCCGTGGCCGACGCGGCGGCCAACGTGCTGTCCGGCGTGTTCACCCAGGGCACGATGCGCGGCGTGGGCGGCATCGGCCGGCCGGCGGCGGGCAAGACGGGCACCACCGACGGGTACGCCAGCGCGTGGTTCGCCGGCTTCACCCCGGACCTCGCGGGCGCGGTCAGCATCGGCGACCCGCGCGGCTCGCAGCGCTACAAGCTGACGGGGATCACCATCGGCGGCCAGTACTTCGGCTCGGTCCAGGGCGCCTCCGTGCCCGGCCCGATCTGGAAGGACACCATGATGGCCGCCCTGAAGGGCACGCCGGCGACACCGTTCACCCCGGTGGACCAGGCCCGCTTCGGCGGCTGCGGATCGGCCTGCGCGCCGGTGCGCCAGCAGAGCCCCGAGGACGACGAGGCGCCCGTAGACGACGACGGGGTCATCGACGACACCCAGATCGCGGACCTGCCCGGGGGCGGCACCCTTCCGGCGACGCCGGAAGCGACCGACGGCACCGGAGCGACCGACGGCACCGGGACGACGGACGGCACCGGGACGACGGACGACACCCGGATGGAGTGACCGGCCGGGGCCGGGGCGAAGGAGCCGGGGCCGCCGCGGGCGGCTCCGGCGTGCGGGGGTAGGTTCCGGAGTACGAGCCGGAGCCGCCTCACACCGAAGGAGCCCGATGCCCATCTCGACGGCCCTCGTCCCGACCGACCGCCCCGAGCGTTACATCAAGCAGCTCGTCTCGCACCTCGGGCACAAGGCCACCACGACCCTGTCCGCCGACGGCCGGGCGACGATCACCTTCGCGGGCGCCCTGTCCGGCGGGGAGTGCGTGCTGGCGCCGTCCGGGAACGCCCTGGAGATGATCGCGACGGCGGCGGACGCCGAGGCGCTGGCCGTGGTCCAGGACGTGGTGACCCGGCACCTGCTGCGTTTCGCCGCCCAGGAGGACCTGCGTACCGAGTGGGCGGAGCCGGTCGCGGGCGACGAGCTGGAGGTCCTCTCCCCCGTCGCCGGCGACTACCTGCTCACGCACTGCACCCCGCCCGACGAGCTGCTGCTGGAGCTGGTGACGCGCACGCGGGAGGCCACCGGCGGCGCGGCCGGCATGCAGATCTCGCACGACGAGGGCGCGCTGCTGTCGCTGCTGGTGCGGATGACGGGGGCGCGCCGGGCGATCGAGGTGGGGGTGTTCACCGGGTACTCCTCGCTCTGCATCGCCCGCGCGCTGCCCGAGGACGGCCACCTGCTCGCCTGCGACGTGAGCGAGGAGTGGACGTCCGTCGCCCGCGAGTACTGGGAGCGCGCGGGCGTGGCCGGGCGCGTGGAGCTGCGCATCGGGCCGGCGCTCGACACGCTGCGGGCGCTGCCGGCCGAGCAGGTCTACGACTTCGCCTTCATCGACGCCGACAAGGTCGGCTACCCGGCCTACTACGAGGAGATCGTCTCCCGGCTGCGGCCGGGCGGGCTGGTCGTCCTCGACAACGTCTTCCAGGGCGGGCGCGTCTTCGACCCGGCCTTCCAGGAGGAGAACCAGGTGGCGATCCGCCGCGTGAACGAGCTGATCGCCCGCGACGAGCGGGTGGAGTCGGTGATGCTTCCGGTGCGCGACGGCGTCACCCTCGCGCGCCGGAAGTGACGTAACGCTCGGCAGGCGCCGGCGGTCAGGCGCCGACCGGCTCGGGGTTGTGGGAGCGGAGGGACAGCCGCTGGTTCTCCACGTCCACCATCACGCGGCCGCCCTCGCTGACCTCGCCCGTCAGCAGCATCGCCGACAGCCGGTTGTCCAGCTCCCGCTGGATGACGCGCCGCAGGGGCCGGGCGCCGAACTCGGGCTGGTGGCCGCGTTCGGCCAGCCAGTCCACGGCCGCCTCCGAGACCTGGAGGTCGATGTCCTGGCCGCGCAGCCGCTGCCGGGTGCGGTCCAGCATCAGCTCGACGATCTGGCGGAGCTGCGTGCGGTCCAGCCGCTTGAAGATGATCGTCTCGTCGATGCGGTTGAGCAGCTCGGGCCGCATGGAGTGCCGCAGCAGGTCCATGAGGCGCTCCTCCAGGCCCGGGTCGTCGCCCGAGTCGAGGATGAGCTGGGCGCCGAGGTTGCTGGTCATGATGACGATCATGTTGGTGAAGTCGACGGTGCGGCCCTGGCCGTCGGTCAGGCGGCCGTCGTCGAGCATCTGCAGCAGGATGTTGGTCACGTCGGGGTGGGCCTTCTCGATCTCGTCGAGCAGCAGCACTCCGTGCGGGCGGCGGCGGACGGCCTCGGTGAGCTGCCCGGCCTCCTCGTAGCCGACGTAGCCGGGCGGCGCGCCGACGAGCCGGGAGACGGTGTGGCGTTCCTGGTACTCGCTCATGTCGAGCCGGATCATGTGGTCCTCGCCGCCGAACAGCGCCGCCGCTAGCGCGCGGGCCAGTTCGGTCTTGCCGACGCCGGTCGGCCCGAGGAACAGGAAGCTGCCGATCGGCCGGTTCGGGTCGGACAGCCCGGCGCGGGCGCGGCGGACCGCCTCGGCGATGGCGACGACGGCCTCGTCCTGGCCGACGACCCGCTTGTGCAGGTGCTCCTCCAGCCGCATCAGCCGCTCGCGCTCCTGCTCGGTGAGCTGGCGCACCGGGATGCCGGTGCGGCGGGAGACGATCTCGGCGACGTCCTCGGCCGCCACCTGCGGCACCTCGTCGCGTACCTGCCGGGCGCGGTCGAGCTCGGGGCGGAGCTTGCCCATCTCGGCCGACAGTTCCTTGGCCTTGTCGAAGTCGTCGGCGGCCACGGCCTGGTCCTTGTCGCGGCGCAGCGCGTCGAGGCGTTCCTCCAGGTCGCGTACGTCGGTACGGGGCGTGCGGGCGCGCAGCCGCACCCGGGCGGAGGCCTGGTCCATGAGGTCGATGGCCTTGTCCGGCAGGAACCGGTCGGCGATGTAGCGGTCGGACAGGATGGCGGCGGCGTGCAGCGCCTCGTCGGTGATGCGCACCTGGTGGTGGGCCTCGTAGGCGTCGCGCAGGCCGCGCAGGATCTCGATCGTCTCCTCGACGGTGGGCTCCGCGACGAGGATCGGCTGGAAGCGGCGTTCGAGGGCGGCGTCCTTCTCGACGTTCTTGCGGTACTCGTCGATGGTCGTGGCGGCGATGACGTGCAGCTCGCCGCGGGCGAGGGCGGGCTTGAGGATGTTGGCGGCGTCCATGCCGCCCTCGGCCGAGCCCGCGCCGACGAGGGTGTGCATCTCGTCGATGAACACGATCGTCCGGTCCGCCTCGGCGCGCACCTCGTCGACGACCTTCTTGATGCGCTCCTCGAACTCGCCGCGGTACTTCGTCCCGGCCACCATGCCGGTCAGGTCGAGCGCGATGACCCGGCGGTTCTTCAGCGGGTCGGGCACGTCGCCGTTCACGATGCGCTGGGCGATGCCCTCGACGATGGCGGTCTTGCCGACGCCGGGCTCGCCGATGAGCGCCGGGTTGTTCTTGGTGCGGCGCGACAGCACCTCCAGGGCCTGCTCGATCTCGTCCTCGCGGCCGACGACCGGGTCGATCCGGCCCTGACGGGCCTCCTCGGTCAGGTCCCTGCCGAACTGGTCGAGCGACGGCGTGTCACTGGCGGACATCCGGTCGGCCGGGCGCGGCTCCTCGCCGTACGCCTGGGCGCGCTGGAGCTCCTGAACGGAGACGCCCTCCTCCTGGAGCAGCCGGGCGGCCGTGGAGTCCGCGTTGACGGCGAGCGCGAGCAGCAGGTGCTCCGGGCCGATGTACGAGGAGCCGAGGGCGCGGGCGATGCGCTGGGCGTCGAGGAGCGTCCGCTTGACGGCCGGGGAGAGCGTCGAGGGCGGCTCACCGGCGGGCTCGCCGGGTGTGGCGACGGCCTCGGCCCGTTCGCGGAGCCGGTCCACGTTCACGCCGGCCGCCTGGAGCAGGTTCCTGGTGCGGTCGTGCCGGGTCAGGGCGTCGAGCAGGTCGAGGTCGCCGAGGTCCTCGGCTCCGCGCCGCCCCGCGCTCTCCACGGCGCCGGTGAGCACCTGGCGGGCCTGCTCGCTGAGCAGCCGGCCGATGTCGACGCGTTGCACGCTGGGCCTGGCGGGCGGCCAGGCGTCCCCGAACATCCGTCCGGTGAGCTCCTCGAACCGCCTGAACGGATCTCCCCCGAATGGCGACATATCCGACATTACCGATCCCTCCTCACGCACTGAGGGAACCTCTTGCCGAAGACGCCGCCCGTCAAAGTCAAGCCCACGCCGCCGGGCGGCAAAGATTTTCGCAGCGCGGGATGCGGGACGGACCGCTCAGCGCAGGGCGGCGACCGCCTCCGGGATCGGTGTGTCGCCCGAGACCAGCTCCAGCGTCCGGCCGATCGCGGCCCGCTCGCGCAGCAGCTCGGCCAGCACGGCCGCCACGTCGTCGCGCGGCACCGTGCCGCGCGGCACCTCCGGCTCCAGCCGGACCCGGCCCGCGCCGGGATCGTCGGTGAGCCCGCCC
>NZ_JBFAIA010000129.1:0-23694 GCF_040654455.1 Nonomuraea sp. NPDC050691 | reverse complement strand
CGCGGCCTGCCCGGACGCGCCTCGCGGCGCCGCCCGGCGCGCGTCTCGCCCGGCATGGCGGACGGGCGCACGACTGATGCGAATAACACTTTCCTTCACAACAGCTCGGCTTTGTGACGTTTCATGCCACGGACGTTCTCCGAACGTCGTTTCACCCGCGCGGGCTCAGCTTCCGGCGGCGCGTTCCCTCAGCACCCGCCGCTGCTGCTCCAGCGCCACCAGCTCACCGAACAGCTTGTTGTACTCCTGCTGCTCGTCCACGGGGTTGAGCCGCTGGATGCGGGACTTGACCTGGGCGATGGCCCGGTCTACCGCGATGGCCTCGATGGCGGCCAGCATGGCGGCGCCGTAACGCTCCTCGAGGTGCGCGTCGGCCTGGATCGCCTCGACCGCGAACCGCGTCACCAGCACCCGCGCCGCCTCGTCCGGCGCCTGCTCCAGCAGCCGGTCGACCCACTCGCGCCCGCCGTGCCCGGCCGTCGCCGTGCCGCCCGCCGCGGCGACCAGCCGGCGCAGCGTCACGTGGTCGGCCACGGTGAACGCCTGCGCGTCGAGCGCGTCGAAGCGCGGCCCGAGCAGCGCCGGACGCTGCACGGCCAGCTTGAGCAGCTCGGCCTCCACCCGGGTGTGCGGGTCGACCGGCGCGGGCCGCGGCGCGCGCCGGGGACGGCCCGCCTGGGCGTTGCCCACCTCGGCGATGCGCTGCATGACGAACCGCTCGTCCATGAACCCCAGCCACCGGTCGAGGTCGATGGCGTAGCGCTTGCGCAGGCCGGGGTCCTTGATGCCGGCCACGATCGGCGCCGCCGCGTCGAGCGCCGCGATCTTGCCCTCGTTGCTGCGCAGGTCGTAGCGGGCGATGGTGCTGCGGATGGCGAACTGGAACAGCGGCTCGCGCCCGGCGATCAGGTCGCGCACGGCCGCGTCGCCCTGCTTGACGCGCAGGTCACACGGGTCGAGCCCGTCGGCCTGCACGGCCACGTACGTCTGGGTGACGAACTTCTGCTCGTCGGCGAACGCGCGCAGGGCGGCCTTCTGCCCGGCGGCGTCGCCGTCGAAGGTGAAGATCACCTCGCCGCGGAACTCGGCCTGGTCGAGCAGGAAGCGCCGCAGCACCTTGATGTGCTCCTCGCCGAACGAGGTGCCGCAGGTGGCCACGGCCGTCGGCACCCCCGCGAGGTGGCAGGCCATCACGTCGGTGTAGCCCTCGACGATCACCGCCTGGGAGCGCTTGGAGATCTCCCGCTTGGCCAGGTCGATGCCGTAGAGCACCTGGCTCTTCTTGTACAGCGGCGAGTCGGGGGTGTTGAGGTACTTCGGCCCGTCGTCGGAGTCGAGCAGTTTGCGCGCGCCGAACCCGATGACGTCGCCCGTCGCGTCGCGGATCGGCCAGACGAGCCGCCCCCGGAACCGGTCGATCGGCCCCCGGCGGCCCTCCTTGACCAGCCCGCCCTTGATCAGCTCCTCGGCGGTGAACCCGCGCCCCATGAGGTGGCGGGCCAGCGCCTCCCACTCGGCGGGCGCGTAGCCCACGCCGAACATCTCGGCGTCGGCCCGCTCGAACCCGCGCTCGGACAGGAACCGCCGCCCGGGCGCCGCGTCGGGACTCATGAGCTTGGAGGCGTAGAACTCGGCGGCGGCGCGGTGCGCCTCGATGAGCCGCGCCCGCTCGCCGTGGTCGCGCCGCGGCACGTAGCCGCCCTGCTCGTACTGGAGCTGGATCCCGGCCCGCTGCGCCAGCCGCTCGACGGCCTCGCCGAACGTCAGGTGCTCGATCCGCTCCACGAACGTGATCACGTCTCCGCCCTCGGAGCAGCCGAAGCAGAAGTACATGCCGCGCTCGGGGGTGACGTTGAAGGACGGGGACTTCTCGTCGTGGAAGGGGCACAGGCCCTTGAGGTTGCCGCCGCCGGCGTTGCGCAACTGGATGTGCTCGCCGATCACCTCGGCGATGGGCGATCGCTCGCGTACGAGCGCGATGTCGACGTCACGGATGCGGCCAGCCACGCCGGTGAGTCTATTGCGACCGGCGGGCAGACCTCACCCGGTGAGCGCGGTTCGTCCACACCAGGTCGCCCGGTTTGGGGTGATGGGAAGGGTGATATCACCTCAGCGCCCGTAAAGCGGAAAACGTGTCCAGCCTGTTGTCCACGTCGGCTACAAAGGTAAAGCTCGGGCTATACGGTGACGCGGGTGGAGATCATGCGATCGGGGCATCTGGGACGATGGGCTGCCGTGGCGGGCGCCCTGCTGCTGACCGGCGCCTGCGCCCAGTCGACCGGGGTGGCGGGGGTCAGCGCCCAGTCGCCCGAGACCGTACCGCCGGCCGCGACCGGGCCGACGCCCGTCGTCACCGCGACCATCCCCGACCCGGACGCCACGACGCGGGCGTCCGCGGAGCCGCCGAAGGGCAAGTCCCCGGTCAACGTGCCGCCGCCGCGGCTGTCCGACTACACCTACGCCTTCCCCGTGACCGGCTGCCAGGTCAGCTACCAGCGCCGGCTCCTCGTGCTGCCGAAGACGACGATCTGGACCGGCAAGGGCTGCACGTTCGTCTCGCCCGTGAGCGGCGTCGTGGACGAGGTGAACACCGGCGACAGGTGGCGCGCGGCCACCGACCGCGGCGCGGACCGCGAGGGCCGCTTCGTCACGGTCGTCGGCGACGACGGCGTCCGCTACCTCGGCGGCCACCTCGACTCGGTGGCCGCCGGCGTCCGGCCCGGGGTGCGGGTGGCGGCCGGGCAGGCGCTCGGCCGGGTCGGCACCTCGGGCAACGCCCGCACCCAGGGGCCCAACCTGTACTTCGCGATCTCATGGAAGACCGGCTCGTCGGCCTGGTGGGTGCGCCGGGGCATGGTCAACCCGTGGCGGTACCTCGACGCGTGGCTGTCCGGGAACCGGACGTTGTCGCCGCGCGAGGAGACCATGGCCACGCGGGCCCGGCTCGGCGAGACGCCCCGCTGCCAGGTGCAGTGCTCCTCGAAGAAGCCGGTCAAGAAGCGCGAGCCGCGCGAGACGCCGGACCCGGTGATCACGATCACGGTCAACCCGACCTGAGCCGCCCTCCGGCGGCGGCCGTCAGCCCGAGGCGAGCTCCTTGGGGTCGGCGATCTCGCCGGAGCGGATGCGGTCCTGGATGGCCCCCACGACGTCCCAGACGTTGACGTTCATGCCGGCCACCACACGGCCCTCCCGCAGCCAGTACGCGACGAACTGGAGGTCGTCCACGGACCCCCCGCAGACGACCTCGTCGTAGCCCGTGGTGTCGCCGGAGAACTCCATGCCCAGGTCGAACTGGTCGGTGAAGAAGTACGGCACCCGGTCGTAGACGACCTCCTGGCCGAGCATGGCGCGGGCCGCCGCCGGGCCGCCGTTGAGGGCGTTGGCCCAGTGCTCCACGTGCAGCCGCCGGCCGTACAGGGGGTTGAAGGGCTCGGCGACGTCGCCCGCCGCGTACACGTCGGGGTGGGAGGCGCGCAGCGAGGCGTCGGTGAGGACGCCTCGGCCGACCTCCAGGCCCGCCTCGCGGGCGAGCCCGGCCTCGGGGGTGACCCCGATGCCCGCGACGACGAGGTCGGCGCTCAGCCGCTCGCCGGTGGTGAGGCGCACGCCGTCCTCGGTGATCTCCGCCGCGCCGGTGCCGAGGCGCAGATCGACGCCGTTGCGGCGGTGCAGGCCGGCGAACACCTCGCCCATCTCGGGACCGAGCACGCGGTGCAGCGGCGTGGGGTCCGGATGGACGACGGTCACCTCGCAGCCGGCCAGGCGGGCCGCGGCGGCGGTCTCCAGGCCGATCCAGCCGGCGCCCACGACGATGACCCGGCCGCCCGTCCCGCCCACCTCGTCCAGGCGCCGCTTGAGCGCGTCGCTGTCCTCGGCGGTGCGCAGGTAGAGGGCGGGTCCGGGCATCCGCTTCGGCGTCGCGCCGGTCGCGATGAGCAGTTTGTCGTACGCCTGGCGCGAGCCGTCGGCGAGCCTGACGGCGTGGTCGCCGGGCTCGATCCGGGTGACCGGGGTGCCGAGCCGCAGCTCGACGCCGTTGCCGGCGTACCAGTCCTCGGGATGGACGTAGATCTTCTCCCGCTCGCTCCTGCCCTGGAGGTAGCCCTTGGACAGGGGCGGGCGCTCGTAGGGGCGCTCGCTCTCGGCTCCGATGAGGACGATCTCCCCGTCGAAGCCCTCCTCGCGCAACGTCTGCGCGGCCTTGGCCCCCGCGAGGCCGGCGCCGACGATCACATATGTGGCCATGGCCGCAGTATCCGCCCCTTGAGCGTGATCCCGGAAGTGAACCCGCGGGCTCAGCCGGACAGGCGGCGGTGCCAGGCGACGGCCGAGGTGTCGGTGAGCGAGGCGATCTGGTCGATGACCACGCGGGTGCGGGCGGCGTCGCCGGAGGCGGCGAGGAACGCGGGCCGGAAGGCGGGCTCCAGGGTGCCGGGCGCGCCGAGCGTGATGAGGGCGGCCAGCTCGGCGATGAGCTCGCGCTGCCTGGCCTGGTTGGCGTGGTGGTCCTCGGTGGTCATCACGTAGTGGGCGGTGATGCCCTTGAGCACGGCGCACTCCAGCTTGGTGGAGCGGGGCACGACCAGCTCGACCCGGTGGCGCATGCCGTACGCCTCCTTGGTGGCGGTCTGCGCGGAGCGGCAGAACCGGCCGATGAGGCCGCTGGTGAGGGCCTTGAGCCCGGCCAGGTCGGCGAAGGTGGCGGCGAAGCCGCGCGGCCAGAGCGGGTCGGCGATGAGCCGGGCGAAGACCTCCTCCAGCTCGGCGCAGTCGGCGTCGGGGGCGTACCAGGCGCGGGCCAGCTCGCACACCTGCCGCCGCTCCTCGGGCGAGCGCAGCGCCTCGGGCGTGACGTGGCCGGAGTGCAGCGCGTCCTCCAGGTCGTGGACGGAGTAGGCGACGTCGTCGGACCAGTCCATGATCTGCGCCTCGAAGCTGACCCGGCGCGGCGGCGCGCCGTCCCTGATCCACTCGAACACCGGCAGGTCGTCGTCGTAGACGCCGAACTTCGGCGCCGCCTCGCGGGTCCACGGGTACTTGATGGAGGCGTCGAGCGCGGCGCGGGTGAGGTTGAGCCCGGCGCTGTGGCCGTCCTCGGTGAGGACCTTGGCCTCCAGGCGGGTGAGCAGGCGCAGGCTCTGCGCGTTGCCCTCGAAGCCGCCGCAGCCGGCGGCCAGCTCGTTGAGCGCCACCTCGCCGTTGTGGCCGAACGGCGGGTGCCCGAGGTCGTGGGCCAGGCAGGCGGTCTCGACCAGGTCGGGGTCGACGCCGAGGACGGCGCCCATCTCCCTGCCGACCTGCCCGCACTCCAGGGAGTGGGTGAGCCGCGTGCGCGGGGTGTGCTGGCCGGCGCCGACGGCCTCGAACGGACCCACCACCTGGGTCTTGGCGGCCAGGCGGCGCAGCGCGGAGCTGTGCAGCACCCGCGCGCGGTCGCGTTCGAACGCGCCGCGCTCGGGGTTGCCGGGCGGCTCGGGCACCCAGCGTGCCTGGTCGTGGTCGTCGTAGCGGGCCATAAGTGCAGTGATTTTATCCACTTTCCGGACTCCGCTAGTGTCAAGTTTCGCGAGAACCCCCTTCCCCGGGAGCCCTCCCCCATGACCACTGCGTTCCGTGCCGTGCTGGCCTTCACCCTGCTCGCAGGGTTCTACGTGCTGGTCGGCCTGTTCGTCGGCGCGGCCGTCTTCCTCGACGTGCTGCTGGTCGTCGACTTCCACGTCAACGTCTTGAAGGCCGCGATCGTCCTGACCCTGGCCGCCGCGGCGCTCGTCCGGGCGCTGATCATGGTGAGCCGGAGGAAGGGCGGCGAGGAGCCGGGCGTGGCGGTGACCCGCGAGCAGGAGCCGGTGCTCTGGCAGACGGTCGAGGACCTGGCCCAGCGGGTGCGCACCGCCCCGCCGGCCGAGATCCGCCTGGTGCCCGAGGTCAACGCGGCCGTGTCCGAGGACACCCGTTTCCTCGGCCTGAAGGCGGTCAGGCGGCGCATGTTCATCGGCCTGCCGCTGCTGCAGACGCTGACCGTGGACGAGATGCGTGCCGTGCTCGGGCACGAGCTGGGCCACTACAGCGGCGCCCACACCCGTCTCGGCGCGCCGGTCTACCGGGGCCGGGTCTCGCTCATCGCCACCGTGCAGGGGCTCGACGGGCATCCGATCATCCAGCGGGTGTTCTCCGCGTACGCCAAGCTCTACCTGCGCGTCTCGCAGGCCGTCTCGCGGCGGCAGGAGCTGGAGGCCGACGAGCTGGCGGTGGCCATCGGCGGCCGGCGGGCCATGGCCGAGGCGCTGCGCAAGATCCACGGCACGGCCGCCGCCTGGGACGTCTACGTGGGCAACTACCTGTCGCTGACCGGCGCGGGCGGCCTGCGCCCGGCGTCCGTCTTCAACGGCTTCCACGCGCTCATGAACGACCCGGCGCGGCAGGCGGAGGTCGCCGCGCTCGCCACGCGGCCGGAGGAGACCTCGCCCTACGACTCGCACCCGAGCCTGGCCGAGCGGCTGGCCGCGGTCGAACGGCTGCCGGAGCCGTCGCACGTGCCCGACCCGCGGCCGGCGCTGACGCTGCTGCGCGACCCGGGCGTGGCGGCGCAGGCGGTGGAGCAGTCCATGTGGACCGCGGAGGCGCTGACGACGCTGCGGCCGGCCTCCTGGGAGGAGGTGGTCGAGCGCGGCATGTACGCCGCGCGCAACGCCGAGGCGCTGCACGACCTGGCCGTGGCCGGTCAGCGCGTGGTGGGGGCGAGCCGGCCGTACCTGGACGCGGCGTTCGAGGCCGTCGCCCGGGGCCGGCAGGAGGAGCTGGTGGCGCGGCTGACCGAGCTGGGCTGGAGCCCCTCCCCCACGATGCTGGCCGGGGTGCTCGGCCAGGCGCTGGAGGGGGTGCTCATCGAGCACGGCCAGGCCCGGTGGACGCTGTCCTGGTCGGGACCGGCGCGGCTGCTCTACGACGACGGCGAGGAGGTCGCCCTGGCCGAGTACGCGGCTCAGGTGGCGGCCAACCCGCCGGCCGTCGCGGGCCTGCGCAAGTGGCTGGGCGACCACGGGGTGCGGCACGACTACGTGCCGGTCCCCGAGGAGGACCGGCACGCGCCGGGTATGCCCGTGACCGGCCCGCCCGTGTGACGGGGAGGGCCCGCGCCCGGCCGGCCCCCGTCACGGGGAGGGCCGGCCGGGGCGGTCAGCGGGTGTCGGAGTCGTTCTGGCTGAGCGCGGCCCGCCCGGCCTCCAGGCGGGCGACCGGGATGCGGAACGGCGAGCAGGACACGTAGTCGAGCCCGGCCTCGTGGCAGAAGTGCACCGAGTCGGGGTCGCCGCCGTGCTCGCCGCAGATGCCCAGCTTGAGGTCCGGCCGGGCGGCGCGGCCCTCGTCCGCGGCGATGCGCACCAGGCGGCCCACCCCGTCGCGGTCCAGCGTCTCGAACGGCGAGACCCCGAAGATGCCGAGCTCCAGGTAGCGCGAGAAGAACGCCGCCTCCACGTCGTCGCGGGAGAAGCCCCACGCCATCTGGGTCAGGTCGTTGGTGCCGAAGGAGAAGAACTGCGCGGCCTCGGCCACCTGCCCGGCCGCCAGTGCGGCCCGCGGCGTCTCGATCATCGTGCCGATGAGGGCGTCCACCCCGGTCTCGGCGAGGATCCCGGCGGCCTCCTCGCGGACCGCCTCCAGCTCCTGCACGGCCGCCACGAGCGGGATCATGATCTCCGGCCGGGCTCCGGGCACCGCCTTGGCGGCCTGGGCGATGGCCCGTACCTGCATGGCGAACAGGCCGGGGATCACCAGGCCGAGCCGCACGCCGCGCAGGCCCAGCATGGGGTTCTGCTCGTGCAGCCGCTTGACGGCGGCCAGCAGCACGCGGTCCTTGTCCGACGCCTCGCCCGCGCCCGCGTCGGCGAGCGCCACGCGCACCGACAGCTCGGTGAGGTCGGGCAGGAACTCGTGCAGCGGCGGGTCGATGAGGCGGATCGTGACGGGCAGGCCGTCCATCGCCCGGAAGATGCCCTCGAAGTCGGCGCGCTGCAACGGCTCCAGCGCGTCGAGCGCCGCCTGCCGCTCCTCCTCGCCGGAGGCGAGCACGAGGTCCTCGACCAGCTTGCGCCGCTCGCCGAGGAACATGTGCTCGGTCCGGCACAGGCCGATGCCCTGCGCGCCGAAGCGGCGGGCCCGGGCGGCGTCGTCCGGAGTGTCGGCGTTGGCCCGCACGGCCAGGCGGCGCGTCTCGTCGGCGTGCCGCATGATCCGGTCCACGGCGCGGACGAGGTCGTCGTCCCCGACGTCCTTGCCCTCGAAGTACTCGACCACCGGGGAGTCGACCACCGGCACCTCGCCGAGGAACACCTCGCCGGTGCTGCCGTCGATGGAGATCACGTCGCCCTCGGACACGGTGACGCCGCCGGGCGCGGCGAACCGCCGCTCCTCGATCGACACCTCCAGCTCCTCGGCGCCGCAGACGCAGGTCTTGCCCATGCCGCGGGCGACCACGGCCGCGTGCGAGGTCTTGCCGCCCCGGCTGGTGAGGATGCCGCGGGCGGCGATCATGCCGGACAGGTCGTCGGGGTTGGTCTCGCGGCGCACCAGGATGACGTCCTCGCCCTGGCCGGCCAGCTCGACGGCGCGCTCGGAGGAGAAGACGGCCTTGCCGACGGCGGCGCCCGGCGAGGCGTTCATGCCCTTGGCGATGCGCCGCTTGTCGGCGCCCGCGTCGAAGCGCGGGAACATCAGCTTGGCGAGCTGGTCGCCCGTGACCCGCGTGACGGCCTCGTCCATCGTGATGAGGCCCTGGTCCACGAGCTGGGTGGCGATGCAGAACGCGGCGGCGGCGGTGCGCTTGCCGACGCGGGTCTGCAGCATCCACAGCTTGCCGCGCTCGATCGTGAACTCGATGTCGCACAGGTCGCGGTAGTGGTTCTCGAGCGTGGACATGATCTCGAGCAGCTCGTCGTAGGAGCGCTTGTCGATGCGCTCCAGCTCCTGCAGCGGGATCGTGTTGCGGATGCCGGCGACGACGTCCTCGCCCTGGGCGTTCTGCAGGTAGTCGCCGTAGATGCCCTGCTGGCCCGAGCCGGGGTCGCGGGTGAAGGCGACGCCGGTGCCGGAGTCGTTGCCGCAGTTGCCGAAGACCATGGCCACGATGTTGACCGCGGTGCCGAGGTCGGCGGGGATGCGCTCCTGCCGCCGGTACAGGATGGCGCGCGGGGCGTTCCAGGAGTCGAAGACCGCCTTGACGGCCAGGCGCATCTGCTCGCGCGGGTCGGCGGGGAACTCCCGGCCCGCCTGCTCGCGCACGATGCCCTTGAACGTCTCGACGAGCCCCTGGAGCTCGCCCGCGTCGAGGTCGGTGTCCTGCCGGTCGCCCTTGAGCCGGTCGAGGGCCCCCTCGAAGTGCTCGCCGTCGATGTCGAGCACGGTCTTGCCGAACATCTGGATGAGCCGCCGGTAGGAGTCCCAGGCGAAGCGCTCGTTGCCGCCGGCCTGCTTGGCCAGGCCGTGGACGGACTCGTCGTTGAGGCCGATGTTGAGGACGGTCTCCATCATGCCGGGCATGGAGAACTTCGCGCCGGAGCGGACGCTGACGAGCAGCGGGTCGTCGATCTGGCCGAGCTTCCTGCCCATCGCCCGCTCCAGGGCCTCCAGGTGCTGGTCGACCTCGTCCCCGAGGCCGTCGGGCACCTTGCCCTCGGCGAGGTAGTACCGGCACGCCTCCGTGGTGATCGTGAACCCGGGGGGCACGGGCAGGCCGAGATTCGTCATCTCGGCCAGGTTCGCCCCCTTGCCGCCGAGGAGGTCCTTGAGATTTCTGTTGCCCTCGGTGAAGTCGTAAACGTACTTGGCCACCACAGCTCCAATCAACGCCTCTGCCGGGGACTCTACCGGCGAGAATGATGAAGAAACGGCACTCATCGGTTAAGTCATCGTTTCCCCTGGTAGAGCGACTGTCACCGGTCTAATCCAATTAATATTCCGTTGATCAGGAAATTGGTTTATACCAGTGGTTTACACCAATTCTTCGGAAAGTCGGGAAGCGGGAAGAATCGGGGCATCCCCCTGCAGGAGGCGCCGATGACCGCCCCTCCCTCGCCCCCGCGACCGGCCGCCCGCCCGCCGCTGCGGACCCGTCTCGCGACCGGTCTCGCGGCGGGCTCCGCCCGGGCCGGGCGGCTCGTGGTGGTGTCGCTCGACGACCGGCTGGGCCTGGCCCGGTGGCTGCGGCCCGCGCTGCGCAAACTCTTCCCTGGACACTGGTCGTTCCTGCTCGGCGAGCTGGCCCTGTACGCGTTCGCGATGCTCGTGCTGACCGGGGCGTTCCTCACGTTGTGCTACGAGCCGTCCGCCGGGAGCGCCTACCCGTCGGTGCGGGCGCTCAGCCTGGAGATCCGCGGCGGGCTGCTGGTGCGCGGGCTCCACCACTGGTCGGCGACCGTGTTCGTGCTGGCGATCGTGGCGCACCTGTGCCGGGTGTTCTTCACCGGCGCCTTCCGCCGGCCGCGGGAGCTGACTTGGGTCCTCGGTGTGCTGATCTTCGGGTTGGTGCTGGCCGAGTCGTTCCTCGGGGTGTCGCTGCCGGCCGACCGGCTCGGCTTCACGGGGCTGCGGGAGGCGCAGGGGCTGCTGCTGTCGGTGCCGGTCGCGGGCGCGTACGTGTCGCGGCTGCTCTTCGGCGGCGACTTCCCGGGCGAGGCGGTGCCACGGCTGTTCGTGGCGCACGTGCTGCTGGTGCCGGGGCTGCTGCTGGCCGCCGTCCCTTTGCACGCGCTCGTGCTGACGTGGCGGCAGGGACACACCGAGCGGGGCGAGGCGGGCGCGGAGGAGCGGAGGGTGACCGGCGGGCCGTTCCTCCCGGCCTTCGTGGCCAGGAACGCGGGGACGGCGCTGGCCACGGCGGCGGCGATCGCGCTGGCGGCCACGCTCTTCCCGGTCGGCGCCGGCTGGGCCGGCCACCACGGGCCGTACCACCCGGGGGCGCCCCCGCCGTCGGCGCAGCCGTTCTGGTACGCGGGGGTGCTGGAGGGGGCGCTGCGGCTGGCGCCGCCGTGGGAGGTCACGGTGGGCTCGTTCACGCTGCCGGTCGGGCTGTGGATCGCGCCGCTGGTGCTCGCGGTGTTCTTCCTGGCGCTGCTGGTGTATCCGTTCGCCGAGCGCCGGGTGACGGGCGACCGGGGTGAGCACCACACGCTGGACCGCCCCGCGCGGGCGCCGGCGCGCACGGCGCTGGGCGTGGCGGTGATCGTCTTCTTCGGGGTGCTGTGGGCGGGGACGTGGGTGTCGGTGATCCCGCCGGATCCCTGGTCGCCGCAGCCGACGCTGGTCACGACGGAGGAGATCTACCGCGGCATCGTGTACGGGCTGCGGACGGCGGTGTTCGTGCTGCCGCCGGCGGCCCACGCGCTCACCCTGGCCTGGTGCCGCCGCCGCGCCCGCCGCCACCCCTGAGCGCCCCGCCCGCGCCTGCGTCCCGAGGACCTTGATCCGGGCCCGCCTCCCTGAGCACCTGAGTCGCGGCCGGCGTCGCCGCGGATGCGCGCGCCCGGCCTCTCCGAAGGGCCGCGCGCCCTCGCGCTTCCCCCACGGCGGAGGCCGGTGAGGCCCCGAAGGCAGGGAAGCCCGGGGAGCCCCGGAGACCGGGGAGCTGCCCGAAGGCGAACAGAGGCCGGGGAGGGGGCCCCGAGAGGCCGGGAAGCCGGCGAGGGAGGCGCGGCGGACCCGGGAGCCCCGCGGGACCGGGAACGGCGGCGGCCGGGGGCTCCTCGGGAGCCGCCCGGCCGCCGCCGCGTCAGACCTTGACCTCAGTCGTTGAGGTGGGTGCGCAGGTAGGTCTGGACCTGGTCGAGGCTGATGCGCTCCTGGGCCATCGTGTCGCGCTCGCGGATCGTCACCGCGTGGTCCTCGAGGGTGTCGAAGTCGACGGTGACGCAGAACGGCGTGCCGATCTCGTCCTGGCGGCGGTAGCGGCGGCCGATCGCGCCCGCGTCGTCGAACTCGACGTTCCACCGGCGGCGCAGCTGCGTGGCCAGGTCGCGGGCCTTGGGCGACAGGTCGGCGTTGCGCGACAGCGGCAGCACCGCGACCTTGACCGGGGCGAGCCGGTGGTCGAGGCGCATGACCGTGCGCTTCTCCATGACGCCCTTGGCGTTGGGGGCCTCGTCCTCGGTGTAGGCGTCGAGCAGGAACGTGAGCGTCGCCCGGTCGACGCCGGCGGCCGGCTCGATCACGTACGGGACGTAGCGCTCACCGGTGTCCTGCTCGAAGAAGCTGAGGTCGACGCCCGAGGCCTTGGAGTGGGCGGTCAGGTCGAAGTCGGTGCGGTTGGCGATGCCCTCCAGCTCGCCCCACTCCGAGCCGGCGAAGTTGAAGCGGTACTCCACGTCGACGGTGCGCTTGGAGTAGTGGGACAGCTTCTCCTTGGGGTGCTCGTAGAGCCGGAGGTTGTCCTTGTTGATGCCCAGGTCGGAGTACCAGCGGAAGCGCTCGTCGATCCAGTACTGGTGCCACTCCTCGTCGGTGCCGGGCTTGACGAAGAACTCCATCTCCATCTGCTCGAACTCGCGGGTGCGGAAGATGAAGTTGCCCGGGGTGATCTCGTTGCGGAACGACTTGCCGATCTGGCCGATGCCGAACGGGATCTTGCGGCGGGCCGACTGCTGCACGTTGAGGTAGTTGATGAAGATGCCCTGCGCGGTCTCGGGGCGCAGGTAGGCCAGGCCCGACTCGTCCTCGACGGGGCCGAGGTAGGTCTTCAGCAGGCCGCTGAACTGCCGCGGGTCGGTGAAGGCGCCCTTGTTGCCGCAGTTGGGGCAGGTGATGTCGGCCAGGCCGTGCTCGGGGGCGCGGCCGTTCTTCTCCTCGTACGCCTCGACGAGGTGGTCGGCGCGGAAGCGCTTGTGGCACGACTGGCACTCGGTGAGCGGGTCGGAGAACGTCTCGACGTGGCCGCTGGCCTGCCAGACCTCGCGGGCCAGGATGACGCAGGAGTCGAGGCCCACCACGTCCTCGCGCGCCTGCACCATGGACTGCCACCACTGACGCTTGACGTTGTTCTTCAGCTCCACGCCCAGGGGACCGTAGTCCCACGACGCACGCAGACCGCCGTAGATCTCGCTCGACGGGTAGACGAGCCCGCGGCGCTTGGCGAGGCTGACGATGGTGTCCATGACGTCTGTTCGGCGTGCCATGTGGTTGGGTCTCTTTCCGGCTGGAGGTCGGCGAGGGGATGGATGAGCTCCCAGCTTAGGGGACGTGGCGGGCCCCTCGCGCGGGAGTATTGTTACGCCCGCTCTTGGGTGTAGACGTCCTCGAACGCACTGGGTTCGTGGACCATGAGGATCATCAAGGGATACATCGCCATCCGGGCGGCCGAGAGGGCCCGGCGGTAGAAGCCCGCGCCCTCCCATTCGCTGACCAGGGCCCACAGGTTGGGCTCGTCGACGGATCGGGCGAGCCTGCCGCGCAGGTAGCCGGGCTGCGTGGCGAGCGTGTCGAGGATGGCGTGGCCCTGCTTGATGAAATCCTGGGACTGGGACTCGGGAACGGTGTAGCGCATGACGGCGAGCACCTGACCAGATTAGAGGCGGCTTCGACCGCCGGATGCGCCAACTGCCGTAGGCTCTGGCTGTGGCCTCTGACAGCAAGCGCCCGCTTCCCAAGGGGGAGCTGTTCTTCACGCCGGGCGCGACCGGCGTGCGCAAGGCCGTCGAGCAGCGCAGCGCCGTGCCGATGACGTACCTGTTCACGCAGGTCCCCCGCTGGGTGGCACCCGCAGCGCTGGTGATCCTGCTGCTGGCCGGCTTCGCGGTGGCCAATCCGCTGGGCGGCGTGGCCGTGCTGCCGGTGATCGTCTTCGTCGGCTGGCTGGCGTACCTGTCGTGGCCGTCGCTGGGGGTCGCCGGGAAGCTGCTGCGGGTCGCCATGCTGACCTTCCTCGTGCTCCTGGTGGCGACCCGCTTCGGCGCCCTCTAGAGGCGCCCTCCGGAACGGCCTGCGGCGTTCAGGGCAGCCTGTTGTGCCCCGCCTTGAAGGCCCGCACCTCCGGCGCCAGGCGATGGAAGGTCTCCTCCTCGTCGCACGACAGCGTGGCCACCAGCGCGCCGTTGCCGGCGTTCATGGCGGCCAGCAGCTCGGCCTCCGCGTCGACCAGCACGATGGTGTCCACCGGGCCGAACGGCTCGGCGTGGAAGAGGGGCTCGCTCGCGGTCGAGCCGGCCGCCGAGGAGGGGCTGACGCTCGTCGGGTTCCTGCGCGGCGCCACGATGAACGTCCACGCGGGCGAGCACGGCCTCACGCCTCCCTGACCGCGCCGCGTGAGGCCCCCGCACGTCGCCCCGGGCGCCGGCAGCGGCTCTGCCGGCGCGTCACACCGGGGCGATGACAGGATGCCGGGTACGGCCCACTACCTGCGGCGGGCCGCCCACGGCCCACCGGACGGCGCCCCTTGCCCCGGACGCCGTCCGGAATCCCTCGCTCAAGACTCGCTGCACGAACCAGGGAGATTTTGACAACCATTTTCATTTTGCCGCATACTGGCTCACATGATGTCAGGATTGTCCCGGTCGTACGCTGTCGGTTTGCTGGCCGGAGCCGCCCTCCTCACCACCACCGCGTGCGGAGCCGGCTCGGCGGAGAGTGGAACCGGGGCGAACGGCGGCAAACCTGCCGTGGTCGCGGCCTTCTACCCCCTCCAGTGGCTCAGCCAGCAGGTGGGTGGCCCCGACGCCGCCGTGAGCGTGCTGACCGCCCCCGGCGTCGAGCCGCACGACCTGGAGCTCGGCGCCCACCAGATGGCGGAGCTCGGCGACGCCACCCTGATCGTCTACATCAAGGGCGTGCAGCCGGCCGTGGACGACGCCGTCGACGGAGGTCGGGCCTTCGACGCGGCCACCGCCGTCAAGACCCTCCCCGCCGGTCACGACGAAGCCGGTCACGACGAGGCCGGTCACGACGAGGCCGGTCACGAGAGCGAGGCGGCCGGCGAGGAGCACGACCACGAGGTCTCCTACGACCCGCACCTCTGGCTCGACCCGTCGCGCCTGGCCACGGTCGCCACCAAGCTCGGCGAGCGGCTGGCCGCCGCCGACCCGGCGCACGCGCAGGGCTACAAGGACCGCGCCGCCGCGACGGCGGCCTCCCTCGGCACGCTCGACAAGGAGTTCGCGCAGGGCCTGTCCACCTGCCGCTCCCGGACCCTGGTGACGGCCCACGAGGCGTTCGGCTACCTGGCCGACCGCTACCGGCTCAAGCAGGTCGGCATCACCCTCGACCCCGACTCCGAGCCCTCCCCCGCCCGCCTGGCGGAGGTCGCCGGGCTGGCCAGGACCGAGAAGGTGACGACCGTCTTCACCGAGTCGCTGGTCAACCCGAAGGTCGCGCAGGTGCTGGCCTCCGAGGTGGGGGCGAAGACGGCGGTGCTCGACCCGCTGGAGAGCAAGCCGTCCGGCGACTACCTGTCCGCGATGCGGGCCAACCTCACGACCCTGCGCACGGCCCTGGGATGCGGAGCGTGACCATGAGCGAGACCGCGGACGAGACGGCCGGCGAAACCTCCGCGACGACCACGGGCGGGAAGAGCGCGGACGAGACCGCCTTCGCGATGACCGGCGGGAAGGTCACGCTGGACCGGCGGCCCATCCTGCGGGGCGTCGACCTCACGGTCCGTCCCGGCGAGGTGGTCGCGGTCATGGGCACCAACGGTTCCGGCAAGTCGACGCTGGTGCGGGCGCTGCTCGGCCTGATCCCGCTGTCCGGCGGCCAGACCCTCCTGTACGGCCGCCCGCCCGCCCGCTTCCGCGACTGGTGGCGCATCGGCTACGTGCCCCAGCGGCTGCAGATCGGCGGCGGCGTACCCGCCACGGTCCGCGAGGTGGTCGCCTCGGGCCGGATCGCGCGGCAGCGCCGGCTGCGCCGCACGAGCGCGGCGGACCGGGCGGCGGTGGCCGGCGCGCTGGAGGCCGTGGGCCTGACCGCCCGGGCCGGCGACCCCGTGCAGCACCTCTCGGGCGGTCAGCAGCAACGGGTGCTCATCGCCCGCGCGCTGGCCGGCGAGCCCGACACGTACGTCATGGACGAGCCCACGGCGGGCGTCGACGCCGAGACGCAGCGCCTGCTGGCCGACACGCTCGCCACGCTGGCGCTGCAGGGACGCACGATCGTGCTCGTCGCCCACGAGCTGGGCCCGCTGGAGCCACTGATCACCCGCGGCGTCGTGGTGCGCGACGGCCTGATCACCCATGACGGCCCGCCGCCGCGGCCGGAGGGCGAGTGTGCCCGCCCGGGACACGAGCACGTCCATCCGCACGCGCCGGACGAGCCCGGCACGGCCGAGATCCTCGGGCGCGCCGCCGGCGCCGGGCCGCTGAACTGGCAGGGAGAGGCATGATCGAGCTGCTGGGGGCGGAGTTCTTCCGGCTCGCGCTGGTCGCGGCGCTGCTGGTGGGGCTGTGCGCGCCCGCCGTGGGCACGTTCATCGTGCAGCGGCGGCTCGCGCTGCTCGGCGACGGCATCGGGCACGTGGCGCTGACCGGCGTGGCGCTCGGGTTCCTCACCGGCACGGCGCCGGTGCTGACGGCCGTCGTGGTGTCCGTCGCGGGCGCCGTGGCCATCGAGCTGGTACGGGCGCGCGGCCGCACGAGCGGCGACGTGGCCCTGGCCCTGCTGTTCTATGGCGGCATCGCCGGCGGCGTCATGCTCATGGGCATCGCGCCGGGCGGCAGCAACGCCAAGCTCAACTCCTACCTGTTCGGCGCCATCGCCAGCGTCACCTCCCAGGACATCTGGGTCATCGGCGCGCTGGCGGTCGCGGTCATCGCAGTGGTGGTGATCTTCGGCAGGGAGTTGTTCGTCCTGTGCCAGGACGAGGAGATGGCGCGGGCCAGCGGCCTGCCGGTGCGTTTCCTCAGCCTGCTGATCGCGGTGATGGCGGCGCTGACGGTGGTCATCGCCATGCGCGTGGTCGGCCTGCTGCTCGTCAGCGCGCTCATGGTGATCCCGGTGGCCACGAGCCAGCAGCTCACCAGGGGTTTCCGCTCGACGATGGCGCTGGCCATGACGATCGGCGTGGTGGTCGCCGTGGGCGGTCTCATGGCCTCCACGCTGTCCTCCCGGGTGCCGCCGGGCGCCGCGATCGTCCTTCTCGCGCTCGGCGGCTTCGTCCTGGCCCTCGGTGTGGGTAGATTCGTACGCCGAGGCCGTGTCCGGGAGCCGGGCGTGAACGAGCCCACGCCTGTCAGGGAGGCTGCTTGACTTCTTCCCCATGCCCAGCGGCGGGGGATTCCGACCTTCACAGGTCGGGGTTCCTGCTTCGCGGGCGACTGCACCCGGAGGGGCCCGGGATGTCTGACGTCGCCTCCACAGGCGGACACGGCAAGACCTGCCGCCAGGATGCGCACCTTCCGGTGGGCGCGGGCGACCTTGGCGCCGGCTTTTCGCCGGTTGTCCGCCCCCTTCACCTTGCGCGCTCGGCGGTGCCGCCAGGCCAGGGTGCGGTTCCAGACGACGCGTACGCAGCCGAACGTGCGATTCAGCACGCCGGCCTGCTCAGGGGTGGGGTAGGCCCGGCACTTGTCCGCCGCCCTCATAGATCTGTCGCGACGAGCCACTCACACCGGAATCATCCGCTTCGCATGAAGCATGTGCGGGTGGTGTCCAGCTTCTCCTCCCCAGGGCTGAAGCCCGGGGTCTCCAGCCTCAAGGAGTTTCGATGAGCACGAGACGCGATGCCGTGCACGACACTCTTCGCCGCAACGAGGGGTTCCGCAGCGCGCAGGACGTCTACACCGAGATGCGCCAGCACGGCGCCAAGATCGGCCTGACCACGGTCTACCGCGCCCTCCAGGCGCTGGCCGACGGCGGACAGGTCGACGTGCTGCGCACCGACGACGGCGAGTCGGTCTACCGCGCGTGCGCCAGCGGCGATCACCACCACCACCTGGTCTGCCGCCGCTGCGGTCACACCGTCGAGGTGGCGGGCCCGGCCGTGGAGCGCTGGGCCGAGGCGGTCGGCGGCGAGCACGGCTTCACCGAGATCACTCACACGGTCGAGGTCTTCGGCACCTGCGCGTCCTGCTCCGCCTCCGTGCGGGCCGGCTGAGCCCCGCGCGAGCCGTACAGGACACCGAGGACGATCACCGCGCAGCCGGCGAGCTGGAGCGGCGACGGGCGCTCACCGAGCGTCAGCGCCGACAGCGCCACCGTGGTCAGGGGCTGCACGAGCAGCAGCAGCGCGGTGAGCGCGGCCGGCTGCCTCGGCAGCGAGTACGTGATGAGCGACCAGCCGAGCACCTGCGGCCCGAGCGCGAGCAGCAGCAGCCACCCGTGCGCGGGCCAGGCCGGGACGAGGTCGGCGCCGCCGAAGACCGGGCTCAGCGCCGCGATGGCGAGCGCGGCGACGGCCGTGGCGTGCGCGAGAGGCCCGGCGGCCCGCTGCGAGCCGCCCTTCATCAGCAGCAGGAAGACGGCGTACGAGACCGAGGTGGCGGTGCCGGCGAGCGCGCCGAGCAGCGGGTCGGAGCCGTAGGCGGCGCTGTCGAACAGGCCCGAGATGAGCGCGACCCCGGCGAACACCACCGGGGTGGCGACCATGAGCCGGCCCGACGGCCGCTCCCGGAAGATCGCCCAGGCGGCGAAGGCGACGATGAAGACCTGGAGGTTGCCGAGCACGGTGGCCAGGCCCGCGCCCACGTAGGCGATGGTGTGGTGCCAGAACAGCAGGTCGAGGGCGAACAGCAGGCCGGCCGCCCACGCGATGGCGGTCTCCCGGCGCCCGAGCGGGCCGAGCCGGCGGCGTTCCAGCCAGGCCAGGACGGCCATGGGCGGCACCGCGTACGCGCACCGGAAGAACGCCGAGGTGGCGGGCGAGACGGCGGCCAGCCTGACCAGTGGGGCGGAGGTGGAGATGATCAACGCTCCGGCGATCGCCACGAGCACGATCCGGCGATGTCCGCCCACGTATGACCCCCGAACACGCCGACTAGAGATACGCTGCGTCCACGCTAGAATGGGCGCCAGACAGGAGTCAACATGCCGTTTGGCCATGACATGGTCTTCTCGCTGGCCACGGTCGTCGAGCTGGTCAACACCTCGCCCTCGACCGGCGGCGATGACCGGCTGGCCGACCTCGCCACGCTCCGGGCGTTCGTCGAGGCGCGGCAGGTCAGCGGCATCACCACGCTCACCCCGCGCGACCTCGGCCAGGTGCGGCTGGTGCGGGAGGCGTTCCACCGGGTGTTCACCGCTCCCGACCAGCCCTCCGCCGTGCGCCAGCTCAACGCGCTGCTGTCCGAGACGCGGATCACGCCGCGGCTGACCGAGCACGACGGCCACCCGCTGCACGTCCACTACTTCGCGCCCGACGCGACGCTGTCGGAGCACCTGGCCGCCGACTGCGGGGTGGCGCTGGCCCACCTGCTCGTCGAGGGCGAATGGGAGCGGCTGCGCACCTGCTCGGCGCCCGACTGCGACCGCGTGTTCGTCGACGAGTCGCGCAACCGCTCACGCGTCTACTGCGACAGCCGCACCTGCGGCAACCGCATGCACGTCGCCGCCTACCGCGCCCGCCGCCGCGCCTGAGCTCTGCTCATGGCCTCACTCCGTGAGGCGGCTCGGTCGCTCCCTCCCGCCGCCTTCCCTCGTCACTCCGGTCGCTACGCTCCCTCCGCTCCTCAGTCCAGGCGACGGCGCTCCCTCGCCCTGCTCATGGCCTCACTCCGTGAGGCGGCTGATGGCTCAGACCTGGTTGGGGATGGCTCCGCCGTAGCGTCGGTCGCGCTTGGCGAAGATCTCGCACGCCTCCCACAGGTCGCGGCGGTCGAAGTCGGGCCAGAGCCGGTCGAGGAACACCATCTCGGCGTAGGCCGACTGCCACAGCAGGAAGTTGGAGAAGCGCTGCTCCCCCGAGGAGCGGACGAACAGGTCGACCGCCGGGATGTCCGGCTCGTCGAGGTAGCGGGCGAAGATCTTCTCATCGACCTTCGACGGCTTGACCTTGCCCGCCGCGATGTCGCCGGCCAGCTTGACCGCGGCCTGCACGATCTCGGCCTGCCCGCCGTAGTTGACGCAGAACTGCAGCGTCAGCTTCCGGTTGCGCTCGGTCATCTCCTCGGCGGCCTGGAGCTCGGAGATGACGCTCTTCCACAGCCGCCCGGGCCGGCCCGCCCAGCGCACCCGCACGCCCATCGCGTTCAGCTCGTCGCGGCGGCGGCGGATGACGTCACGGTTGAAGCCCATGAGGAAGCGCACCTCGTCGGGCGAGCGCTTCCAGTTCTCCGTGGAGAAGGCGTACGCGCTGAGGTACGGGACGCCCAGCTCCAGCGCGCCCTCGATGACGTCGAACAGCGACGCCTCGCCCGCCTTGTGGCCCTCCGTGCGGGGCAGCCCGCGGGCCTTGGCCCAGCGCCCGTTGCCGTCCATGACGATGGCCACGTGCCTCGGCACCAGCTCACGGGGGATGGGCGGCGGCGTGGCACCGGACGGGTGGGGGGACGGCGGTCGCACGTTCACACTGGCTCCCTTTCGACGTGTCGCAGAGAGCGTATTCCGTGTTCGAGGTGCCATTGGAGATAAGCGGCGACCAGACCGCTGCACTCCCCCCGGTGACGCTGCTCCGAGGCGTCGGCCGTCGCCCAGTCGCCGCGCAGCAGCGCCGTCATGAGCCCGATCGTCTCGCCGGCCGGCACGGCCGCGCCCGCCGGCCGGCAGGCGCCGCACACCACGCCGCCGGACACGATGGCGAACGCCCTGATCGCGGGCGCCCGACACTTGGCGCACGCGTCCAGCGCGGGCGCGTAGCCGGCCACGGCCAGCGAGCGCAGGAAGTAGGCGTCGAGGACCAGGCGCGGCTCGTGGAGGCCCTCGGCCAGCGTGCGCAACCCGCCCACCAGCAGCAGGAACTGCCGCAGGGCCGGCTCCTTCTCGCCGTGGGTGAGCCGGTCGGCCGTCTCCAGCATCGCCGTGCCCGAGGTGTAGCGCGGGTAGTCGGACGCCAGCGCCTCGCCGTACGGCCTGATCGTCTCGGCCTGCGTGACGACGTCGAGCGTGCGCCCCGTGTGGAGTTGCAGGTCGACGTGCGTGAACGGCTCCAGCCGGGCGCCGAAGCGCGAGGTGGTGCGGCGCACGCCCTTGGCGACGGCGCGCACCTTGCCCGTGCGCTTGGCCAGGATGGTGACGATGCGGTCGGCCTCGCCGAGCTTCTGCGTGCGCAGAACCACGCCTTCGTCACGGTAGAGACTCACTCGCCCATCTTATGGCCGCACGGTCTTTCTGTTACGGGACCGCGTCGGTGACGCGACGCTGCGCGACTCTCATTAGACTCAGACGCCTGTCCCCGCAATACCTCCAGTAGTTCATCCCCCCGCAACCGCCTCGAAAGGGAGTCATGACCCGCGTGGTCCTGCTGGGCTCTTCGCCCGGCCCCGACACCGCTCCTACCGGCCTGAGGCTCGCGGCGCTGCCCGGCGGCCCGACCGTGGCAGAGCGACTGCGCAGCCAGATCCTGTCCCTGGATCCGCGGCCGGCGACCATCGAGTCCGTTGACGTGGCCGCCGCCCTGCGCGCGCTGGCCGACGTCGCGGAGTCCGCGACCGAGAACCTGCTCATCCTGCCGTCCAACTCGATGATCCACGACGAGCTCATCTACCAGATCACCAAGACCAAACGCGGCGCGCTGGCCCTCATCGCCAAGGAGCCCAGGCCGGAGGCGACCGACGAGGCGCAGGACGACATCGTCCCGATCGACGAGGCGGAGCCCGAGATCAGCGACCGGCGCTTCGAGGGGCTGCCCGTGCGCGCCCGCGCCGGCAAGTCGCGGATCGTCTCCGTCGGCACCGCCCACCACGCGGTGACCCGCCCCAACATGGTGGCTCTCGGCCCCCTCCACGTGAGCACGCGCAACGCGGCCGTCCTGGCCGAGGCGTGCCGCGAGATGGCCGACATGGCGCACGTGTTCGGCGAGGACGACGACCTCGTCCAGCTCCTCATCTTCGGCCTGGTGCGCAAGGGCGTGTCGGTCGGCTCCCGCGGCCGGCGCGACCTGTTCTTCCGCCGGGTGTCCTCGCAGCAGGAGGCCGACGAGGCCGTCGCCGAGATGTCCGGCTACGACGAGGACCGGGCCCGGCTCAACAACGCGGTCAAGGGCGCCGACGGCTTCTTCACCACCTACTTCGTCTCCACCTACTCCCGCTTCATCGCCCGTTGGGCGGCCCGGCGCGGGCTGACGCCCAACCAGGTGACGCTCATCTCGATCACGCTGGGCGTGCTCGCGGCGGCCTGCTTCGCCACCGGCGACCGGCCGTGGATGGTGCTCGGCGGCGCGCTCATCTACTTCGCGTTCGTCTTCGACTGCGTCGACGGGCAGGTCGCTCGCTACGCCCGCAAGTTCGGCGTGCTCGGCGCCTGGCTCGACGCGACGTTCGACCGCTTCAAGGAGTACGTCGTCTTCGCCGGCCTGGCGATCGGCTGGGTCGTGTCGGGCAACGGCGACGACATCTGGATCCTGGCCCTGGCCGCCATCGGTCTGCAGTCGGTGCGCCATCTGCTCGACTTCTCCTACGGCGTCGCCAACCGGCGCAAGCCGCCGGCCCAGCTGCCCACGCTGCCGCTGACCGCGCCCGACGACCGCCCCCTGCGCAAGGCTCTGGAGCGCCGCCGCGTCGAGCGCAGCCAGGGCATCCGGGGCGTGCTGAAGATGTGGTCCAAGGCCGGGCGTTACCGCGCCGTCCACTGGGCGCGTAAGATGATCGTCTTCCCCATCGGCGAGCGGTTCGCGGCCATCGCGATCACCGCCGCCCTCTTCGACGCCCGCATCACCTTCCTCACGCTGGTGATCTGGGGCACCGTCGCCGCCGTCTACACCCTCACCGGACGCCTCATGAGGTCGCTCGCATGATCACCTACCCGCAGGCCGCCGCCACCCCCACGCCGGACCCCGACGAGGAACGCCGCCGCATCCAGACCGCCCGCCTGCTCGCCTACCGCGACGACGGGCCCCTCGTCCACGCGCTGTCCGGCCGCCTCGGCAAGGGTCTGCCCCCGGTGCCCGCCACGCTGCTGGCGCTGCTGGCCGTGGCCGTCATCACCGCGATCGGGCTGCCGGACTCCGGGCCGATGCTGCTGCTGCCCGTGCTCGCCGTCCTCGTGCTCGTGCTGCCGACCGCGCCGCGCGACCACCTGGGCCGCCTCGACTGGCTCACCCCGCCGCTGCTGCGCGGCACCGAGTTCCTCGCCATCATCGCGGTGGGCCTCGCGGCCGACGCGCCCAAGTGGCTGCTGTTCGTGCTCGTGTACGTGGTGGGCTACCACACCTACGACACCGTCTACCGCACGCGGCAGAGCATCTGGCCGCCCGCCTGGGTGTTCTACGCGGGGCTCGGCTGGGAGCTGCGGCTCCTCCTCATCGGCGTGGGCGCGGCCTTCGGCTGGCTGACGCTGGTGCTGGCCCTGCTGACGGCCTACCTGTTCGTGCTGTTCGCGGTGGAGAGCGTGACGAGCTGGGTGCGCCTGGACAAGGCGTCCGCCCAGGCCGGCGCCGAGGCCGAGCAGGACCTGGAGGCGTCGCCCGAGGACGCCCTGGAGGCGGCCACCGGCGAGGCCGAGAAGGCCTGACCTCCGGCAGTACTCCGGCCGGCGAGCCGGGGCGCTCATAACCGCGCTATATCCTGGGCCAACTCCATTGGGTAAGGCAATGCCCTTATCGGCGATCCGGCGTCGTTCCAGACC